>NZ_JAIFKJ010000494.1 GCF_019695415.1 Thiohalocapsa sp. | reverse complement strand
ACAGGCCCGGCTCCGTCTGATTTTTGGGCAGGATGCCCAATACATCAGCATCTCCTTAACGAGTATAGCCAGTCTCCCCTGCGGCGTATCCGTCTACCGCATAAAGAGAGCCATCACCGCCGCACGACCCCGAGTAGGTTGCGCACCCGCTTCCGCGGCTGCATCTGCACAGGCGCGGCCTGAGGCCCGCGGTCGAAGAAAAAGCCCGTGGAAGACCCGCCATCCAGATTGATGGCGCGGTCCACGCGCCATGGTGTCAGGGCGCCCGGCGAGGTCAGCACCTCGGCCAGCTCAGCCAGTGTGAGCTGGGTGGTGGTGGCGCCCAGCGCCCAGTGGCCGCGCCAGTCCGTGGCAATAAAGGTGCGGCGTCGCGGGTTGGCCCTGGACAGACCGCGCACCGCGCGCCCGTGCTCGACCAAGTAGGGCCCGGTCTGGAGCAGCGCCTTGATGCCGTCATGGTCGCGGAACCGGGAGCGGCGCTCGATGTGCGTTCCCGCAGCGTCACTGTAGAGGACGCCGCTCAGCAGCTTCGAGGTCTCGAGGCGGTTGATACGCCGCCCGCCGGCGATGACCAATCCGAGAGGCCGCCAGTCCGGGTGGAAAAAGCTGCCGTTGACGCCGGCGACACAGCCATTTGCCCGGAATGCAGCCTCCAGGCTGGGATAAGCCGGCTCCGCACCATCGCCGAGGTCGACGACCTCCAGCCGGTATGCCGGCGATGCAAAAAAGACCAGCCGCGCGGTGACCGACCTGCCGTCAGACGGTCGTTCCGCCGTGTGCTCAGCGTGGTAAAGGTCCGCGTCAGAACGGTCCGCAGCGGCTCCCGTGACCGGCCGCCAGTCATCGGCGATGCCCAGTGCCGCCGTCGATAGCAGCGCGCACAACAGCATTCGCGAGAGCATCTGGATCTGCATGCACGATCTCCTGCACAGCCTCTTCGTCCGGCCCGTGTGCCAACCGCGGAGAGGACTATGCTTCTGAGTAAGGGCAGGGTCTATCCGCCGTCGTACCGCAGCGAGCATTCTCTGACGTCGGGGCACACCTGACCAGCCACCCGGCGCTACGGCGTCCTCTCCTGCCGACCAGCGACCGGAGCGAGCCCATGTCCGACCACCCCGACCGCACCGCCGAGCGCGAGCACATGCTCGAGACGATCGGCGCCCTGTTCCGGCTGACGGCCCGGGACACCGGCGTCGGCGCACCGCCGCCGGACGTCATCGAGGCGCTGCGCCGAGTCCCGCGCCACCGCTTCGTGCCCCCCGGCGAACAGAGGCTCGCCTATGCCGACATGCCCCTGCCCATCGGCCAGGGTCAGACCATCTCCCAGCCCTACATGGTCGCGCTGATGACGGCGCTATTGGAGGTGGGCAGCGGCGCCCGGGTGCTGGAGATCGGCACCGGCTGCGGCTACCAGACTGCGGTGCTCGCGGAACTGGTCGCGCAGGTCTACTCGCTGGAGGTGGTGAAGCCGCTGGCCGAGGGGGCGGCGCGGCGCCTTGCCGAGCTGGGCTACGGCAACGTCGAGGTGCGCCATGGCGACGGCTATGCCGGCTGGCCGGAGCAGGCGCCCTTTGACGGCATCATCGTCACCGCCGCTGCGCCGCGGGTACCGATGACACTGGTGCGGCAACTGAAGCCCGGCGCCAATTTGGTGATCCCGGTCACACGCGGTCCCGGCCAAGTGCTGTGCGTGCTGTGCGGCAAGTCCAACGGCGGCGTCAACAGGCGCGACGTGCTGCCGGTGGCCTTCGTGCCAATGGTCCGCGGCCAGACCTGAGATGACGCCCTCGACCTGCCCCGCCCACCGGTGCCGCCTTGCGCCAGCCCGGACGGCGCGATTGGAACCGCGACGTTCGCAAGCTGTCGAGCCGCTTGGCTCGCAGTGCTCTCTTCAGCGGTTGCGGACGAAGTCGTAAATGTTCAGATAGTCCTGTCCGGGCCGATTCCAGGAATAGTCCGCGCGCATAGCGTTTTTCATCAGCTCGCGGAAGTGCTCCGGAAATTGGTGGTAGCAGTCGATGGCGCGGCCGAGGGCAGACTCCAGGCCAGGGCCGTCGTAGTTGTCGAAGCGGTAGCCGTTGCGCTCGTGCAGCGGACGGTCCGAGAAGTCTTTGTCGAACACGGTGTCGGCCAGACCCCCGACGGTACGCACCACCGGTATGGTGCCGTAGCGCAGCGCGATGAGCTGGGTAAGGCCGCAGGGCTCGAACTGGCTCGGTACCAGGATGATGTCGGCGCCGGCATAGATCAGATGCGCGAGGTCTTCGTCGAAGCCGATCTCCAGATGGCAGTCGGGGCTGTCGTTCAGCATGTGCTTCAAGCCCCAGAAGTCGTTGTTGATATTTTGGTAGGGGCTGGAGCCAAGCAGCACGAACTGCGCGCCGCGCTCGAGGGAATAGAAGATCGCATGGCGGACCAGCTCGAGGCCCTTTTGCGGGTCGAGCCGGCCGATGAAGGCAACGATGGGCTTCTCGTTGTCGGCCAACATCAGCCGGTGTCGCAGGGCGCGCTTATTGTCATATTTGGCGTCGATGTTGTCGACGCTATAGCGCACCGGCAGATGGTGGTCGATTTCCGGGTTCCAGACGTCGTAGTCGATGCCGTTGACGACGCCGCCGTATTTCATGTGGTGCGTGTGCAGGGTCGGCTCCAGGCCGAAGCCCTGGCCGCCGTCCTTGGTCTCGAAGGCGTAGCGCGGCGATACGGTGGTGATGAAGTTGGAATAGACGATGCCGCCCTTGAGCAGATTCAGCGCGTCCTTGTGGTGGTTGTCCCCCATGCGCAGCCGGTCGAAGAAGCGCTCCGGCTGATGCAGGCCGGTGGCGCGCAACAGCTCGGCACCGGTGACGCCCTGATGCTTGTAATTGTGGATGGTTAGGCAGACCCGCGGATGGGTCATGCCGAGCTGTTGATAGATCTCGTATAGGAAGACCGGCACCAACGCGGTCTGCCAGTCGTGACAGTGGATGATGTCGGGATGCTTGCCCGCCTTCCACAGGAACTCGATGGCCGCACGCGAGAAGAATGCGTAGCGCAACACGTCGTCGGCGAAGCCGTAGATGCTGTTGCGGTTGAAGAAGTTGTCGTGGGAGTGCGGCTCGATGAAGAAGCACTTGCGCCCATGCACGAAGCCGAAGAACACGGTGCAATGGATGGCGCCCTCGTACCAAGGCACCCACAGGTCGCGGTAGACCTCATGCAGCTCGAAGATATGGTCGTAGCGCAGGGTGTCGTATTTCGGCAGGATGATCTCGACGTGATTGCCGCGAATGGCCAGCTCGCGGCTCAGGCCGAAGACCACGTCGGCAAGCCCGCCGACCTTGGCCACCGGCGCCATCTCCGGCGTCACGTGGACGATGAATAGGCTCGGCCGATGCTCGTGTTGTACAGGTGGCGGGGACGGCTCGTGCTGCGGCTGCGGATGGGGCTCCGGCTCCGGCTCGTAGCCGGAGTCGGGATGCTCTTTGCGCGTGCGCACAGGCTCCGGCCTGCCGACCGGCAGGGCAGCTGGTTGCTCCGGGCGGGTCGCGGGCGCCTTGGCTGCCGGCGAGCGCTCTGGGGTCCGCTTCGGGGTCCGCTTCGGCGCTAGAGTGACGGCGGTCACCGCCCCGGCACGCTCGAATTCGTGGACCCGCGGCATGGGGCGCAACGCGGCGGTCTCCTCGCCGGCCCGAATTCTGTGCGGGAGCGGTTGCCTCGGGGTCTCCGGTGCCTGCGGCTCGGAAGCGGCGGCCGGCTTCGGTGCCGAGGTTGCGATGCCGGGAGTGGTCCCGGTCGCGGTGCGGCCGGCGGCCCTCGCCTTGGGCGGAGCGGTCTTCTTGGTGGTGAGCTTCACTGTTGTCGTGGTCGCCTTAGACGCGCTCTTCTTCCTAGTCGCGGCCTTTTTTGGGGTCGGCTTCTTCGCCATCTTAGCTATCCTGGAGCGTGAATGAATTCGATGTGTTCGCGCCTGCCGCGGGCTCAGGAGACGCCGATTTATTGGGCATCCTGCCCAAAAATCAGACGGAGCCGGGCCTGTCCAGACATT
>NZ_JAIFKJ010000247.1 GCF_019695415.1 Thiohalocapsa sp. | reverse complement strand
CCACCTCGGCGACTTCATCGAGGACGCGGGCGTGATCTCGCCACTCGACTCCGCCACCGCCGCGGGTCTGCGGGAGGCCACGCAGAACATGCTGGCGAGCCTCACCAGCCGGGAGGCCAAGGTGCTGCGCATGCGCTTCGGCATCGACATGAACACGGACCACACCCTGGAGGAGGTCGGCAAGCAGTTCGACGTCACCTGGGAGCGTATCCGCCAGATCGAGGCCAAGGCCCTGCGCAAGCTGCGCCACCCCACCCGCTCCGAGAAGCTGCGAGGCTTCCTCGACAGCGACTGACGCGGTTCGCGCTGCGCCAGATATCTGTCGGGCTGGTGCCCGTCATGCGGCGCGCCGGGAGGCATACCCGGCGGCGCCACCCCGTCGCCGTCGCAGTCGCTCACGTTGTTTCCGCCACTGCCTGTCAGGGCCGTTAGCTCAGCGGTTAGAGCAGGGGACTCATAATCCCTTGGTCCTAGGTTCGAATCCTAGACGGCCCACCAAAATTGCACGCTATGCCGAGCCGGCTACTTTCCTACCGCCACGGGACATGGGGGCAACCAATCTCGGTTCCGTCGGCGGCGGTTAGTTGGCGCCTGTGCCGTCGGATGCACTATCCTGTGCCCTCGGCCGTGGAGGCCGGGCATTGGTAGACTCACGCAGCAGAAAGGCCGCCCACGCCGTGCACTTGGACATCGAAGGCTTCCGCAACTGGCAGCACCGCAGCGTCACGCTGCTTGGTATGTCCGGCGTCGGTAAGACTTACCTGTCGACGCTGCTGCGTCGCAACGACTGGTTCCACTACTCGGGCGATTACCGCATCGGGACCAGGTACCTGGATGAGCCGATACTTGACTTGATCAAGTCCAAGGCCATGGAAGTGCCCTTCCTGCGGGACCTGCTGCGCCGGGACTGGATCGCCATCCAGAACAAGATCGAGGTCGATGACCTTGGGCCGGTGCTGAGCTTCGTCGGCCAGCTCGGAGACCCGGAGAAGAACGGCCTCTCATTGCAGGAGTTCAACCGTCGCCAGGCCATGTATCGTGAGGCCGAGATCCAGGCCATGCGGGACGTGCCCGCCTTCATCGACAAGGCGCGACGCATCTATGGCTACAGCCATTTCGTCAATGACGTCGGCGGCAGCCTTTGCGAGCTGGAGGCACCGGAAATCATCGACCTGCTCGCCCGCCACACCCTGATCCTCTATATCCGCGTGCCGCAGCAGGACGAGATCAAGCTTATCCGGCGCGCGCAGGCCGACCCCAAGCCGCTCTACTTCCGCCCGGCCTTTCTGAAGTCTGCCGTCAAGGACTATCTCGCCGAGCGCAGTCTCGAGTACGTCGCCGATATCGACCCGGACGACTTCACGCGCTGGGTCTTTCCGCGCCTGTTCCACTCCCGCGTTCCCCGCTACGAGGCCATTGCCCGGCCTCACGGCTATGTGGTGGAGTCGACAGAGGTGGCCGCTGTCAGGGACGAGCAGGACTTCCTTGCGCTCATCGAGACGGCCATCGCCCGCAAGGCTGCGGACGGCGATGCCGCGGCTTATCCTGCTTCCACGGGCGCCACGCCGCCGGCACCGAGCACAGACGCAGTCGACTGACACCTTGCCCATCGTCGCCCACAACGACCTGCCTGCCTTCGGGCGCCTGCGCGCTGAGGGCCAGAACATCCTGCCCTCGGACCGCGCCATCGCGCAGGACATCCGCGAGCTGCATATCGGGTTGCTCAACATGATGCCGGATGCGGCGCTGGCCGCTACCGAGCGGCAGTTCTTCCGGCTGGTCGGCCAGAGCAATCAGATCGCACAGTTTTATGTGCACCCCTTCACGCTGGACGCGCTGCCGCGCTCGCCGGAGGCCAAGGCGCACGTCGAGCGGTGGTACGAGCCCTTCGATCAGGTGCGCGAGCAGGGTCTGGACGCGCTCATCATCACCGGCGCCAATGTCGCCGGCCCGGACATCTCTCAGGAGCCCTTCTGGCGCCCGCTGATGGAGGTGGTGGACTGGGCCTGCGAGTCGGTGACCTCGACCTTGTGCTCTTGCCTTGCCACCCATGCCGTCATGCAGTTCCGCTACGGGCGGCCGCGTCGTCCGCTGGGCTTCAAGCGCTGGGGCGTCTATGCGCACCGAGTGGTGGACCGTACGCACCCGTTGGTCACCAGCGTCAACACCCTGTTCGACGTGCCCCATTCCCGGTTCAATGAGATCGGCCGAGACCAGTTCGAGTCCGCCGGCGCCCGGGTGCTGGTGGAGAGCGACATCGCGGGTGTGCACCTCGCCGTGAGCGGAGACGGCCTGCGGCTGGTGATGTTTCAGGGCCACCCGGAATACGACACGGTCTCGCTGTTGAAGGAATACAAGCGCGAGGTCAAGCGCTATGCCGCCGGCGCGCGGCCGGACTATCCGCCGTTCCCAGAGAACATCTTCAGCCGCAAGAGTGCGGCCGTGCTCGATGAGTATCGCCACATACTGGAGCACGAGCTCGACCGCGGCCGCCCGCCGCCGGAGCTGCCTGAGGCGCGCATCGCAGAATCCCTGGACAACACCTGGCGTGACACCGCCGAGGGCGTGATCGGCAATTGGATGGGCCTGATCTACCGCGTCACGAACAACGACCGCCGGATCCCGTTCATGGACGGCGTGGACCCGGATGACCCGCTCGGTCTCAACGGGTGAGATGCGCCCTGTAGGGACTGACCGCCCTGCGCAGCATCATCTCTTTGCTCGCGATTTGTTGCACAAAGGTAACAGCTTGTGGTGCATGTGCTGGATGCTTGGTGTTGGCCGTGTGGCGTGCAGTAACACCTTACGAAACCGTTACTCACGCTACGCAAATCGTCGGCAACTCCCTGCTTGTCAAGCGCCCGATGCGCGCCTACACTTGCGGTAACAGACCAGCATGTAGCGTCAAGGCGACATGCGCGGTTTGGATCTCCGGGAAAACCCAAAATCCGCAAGCGAATCAACGACTGGGACCCGCAACAAACGCACCAGTCACGAGCAGAGACAAAATGTTCGACGAACAAGAGAACGTCATCCGTTACAAGTGGGATCCGTGGACAGGCTCCGGATATCGTATCCGGTGTGCGATCGGCGGTGGTGAGCACCATTACTTCGTGGAGGACTGGAGTAACCATGTCGTCGTAGACGACTATGGCTGCCACGACCTCGACGAAGCTTTGGGTGTGCTGAAGCGCTACTGCGACATCGACGTCGCCCAAGAGCGCAGCCGCATCGCCGCCTGGCTGCCCGAGAACCTGCAGTAGCAAGCCGCATCGACGCTTGCTTCACACAAGGAAACGGGCCGCGATCGCGGCCCGTTTTTGCAGCGGCACCCCGGCCCAAAGCGGCCGCCGCGTGGAATGTGCTCGCCTCGGCGCGCAGCAATTCGTGCAAACGCAAAAATTCTCCCTAGAACAACGAGTTGGGTTATCGGGAGAAAAGTCCTTCGTCAACGCTCGCAGAACTGGCTGTAGTCACGGCGCCGTGCACACAGCGGGTGTTCTTCAAGCGCTGCATCAGCGGTTCTCCGAGGCCGGAGCACGAAGCCGGGCCAGCACCTCCGTCGCGAAACTACGCCGAATACCGCCAGCGGTCGCTGCCGGCCCTCGTCATTGCCATCGCGATTGGTATCCGCGATCGCGGTCGAAGTCGATCCCGATCCTGGTTTCGGAGCCGCAGGTTAGCCGTATTCGGCTATTGGTTGTCCTAGGGAAGCGCCAATAAATCGGCGCTTCCCTAGAGCGGCCGCACAAGCAGGGCCAGGGCGCCGCTTGCCGCGAGTAGCAGCAGCGTCGCCGCCGGCCAGCGGCGCAGCCAGCGCTCGGCGCTGTCGATGGCGCGCTGTTCGGCAAGGCGCAGACGCAGCCGCTCGGCAGCCCTATCGAGGCGGTTTCGCCAGTGACCAAACATCGCGCCGAGCAGGGTACCGGTCCCGGCGAGCCACGCCACCGCACGCCCGCCGTGGACCAGTAGGGCGCCACCCCGGCCGAGAGGCCCCCGCCCCAGGCCGCGCCCGCAGGCCCACCCCCACCGG
>NZ_JAIFKJ010000101.1 GCF_019695415.1 Thiohalocapsa sp. | reverse complement strand
CCCCGTCCCCCGGCGCCCGCGTGGCGACGGAGGCGTGCTGCTCGTAGTTGAGGTCGGTCGCGCGCGCCAGCGCCGCCCCCGGCAGGGCCGTCATCCCCACGAAGCCGCAGCCGGCGCGCGCTCGCCGTCGAATCTCAGCGGCAGTCTCGAGGCGCGGCCCTTGGGTGACGCCATAGGGGCCGCGGGCGCGCATTTGCATGCCGAGCGCCGCGCCCGCTGCCAACAGACGCTCGCGGAGTGCCGACGCGAACGGTGCGGTGAAGTCTACGTGCACGACGTCGCCGTCGGCGCCGTCATAGAAGGTGCCGAGGCGGCCCCATGTGTAGTCGATGAGCTGGTCCGGCACGCACAGCCGCAGCGGTCCGCAGTCGGCAGCAATGCCACCGACGGCTCCCAGTGCCACGATGTCCGTTACGCCCCGGTCGGCCAGAGCCTGAACGTTGGCGCGGTAGTTGATGGCGTGCGGCGGGATGCTGTGACCGGCGCCGTGGCGCGGCAGGAAGCAGAATTCATTGCCGCCGTGGCGCAGCGTCAACAGCTCCGCGGACGGTGCGCCGTAGGCAGTGTCCGCCCACACCCGCTGCCTGACTTCCACATCCGGCAGCGCTGTGAAGCCGGACCCGCCGATGATGCCGAGAAGGCCCATGCACGTGCTCCATGGCCGCCCCGAGGCGGCCTGCGGCGCAGCGCAGAGGGCGCCCGAGGGACGTTAGCGACAAAACGCGCGCAGTCTACGCGCCGGCGCCGTTTGCGGCAAACCGACCTGGGCTCACGCTGCTGCAGACAGCAAAAAGCCGGCGCCCAAGGCGCCGGCCGTGTACAGCTGCAGCTCGGACGCGAGCGCGCCGGCCGCATGATGAGGCCGGCGCCGCACGGCGGCTGCGTTTGCAGTCAGACCCGTTGTTCGGCGTATGAGGCGAACATGCCGATCTCGACGAGCTTCGGGAAGAGCACTTGCTCCTCCCGATCGATACGGTAGCTCAGCATGTCGAAGATCTCCCGGGACTCTTCCAGGAATTCCTCCGTGAAATTGAAATCGCAATCCTTGAGCCACTTGCGGTAGTACTCATCGAAGGTCCGGCGTAACGGCTTCTCTCCGCTGATGAAGCCCCAGGCGATGGACTTGACCTTCGGGTCTTCGTGGATCAGCAGATTCGGGTAGAGCTGCCGATCCTCATCTGCCAAATGCGCTTTGACCTTCTTCGCGAGGTCGCACATGAGCTCGTAAGCGGTCTTGGCGTTGGGCCGGATCTTGAGCTGATCCAAGGTCATGATGGAGCGCAGATCGTCGATCATCTGGCGCAGCTCGGCGTGGCTATTACGGTAGCCATCGAGTGATTGCATAAACCCATCCTCCTCGTTCGCTGCGGTGAGCCGTCGATACAGATCGACAAGCGCCGCGTGCGGAATGCTTGTGTTGGTTTAAACCATTGGACGCTCAATGTCAAAAAGCCCTTAATTATATTAGCGTTTTACCGAGCACGGACCTTGCTGCCGATACGCTCAGACATCCTCGTCGGCGGCGGCGTAAATGCCCGGCAGATTACGGAAGTAGCGCTTGTAGTCCAGTCCGTAGCCCATGACGTAACGGTTCGGCAGCGTGAGCCCGGTGATATCGGGCCGATACTCGGTTTCCGCAGCGCCCTCTTTCAACGCCAGAACCGCGGTAGTGACGCTGGCCGCGCCGTCCTCAGCGCAGGCCGCCGCAATGGCCTCCATGGTGTGGCCCTGGTCGAAGATATCGTCGACCACGAGCACATGCTCCCCGCGCACAGCCTCCACCGGCCGATGCTGCC
The DNA here is from genome assembly GCF_019695415.1 of Thiohalocapsa sp. Lineage (GTDB taxonomy): Bacteria > Pseudomonadota > Gammaproteobacteria > Chromatiales > Chromatiaceae > Thiohalocapsa. The sequence continues at coordinate 9,283 of NZ_JAIFKJ010000101.1, read as the reverse complement.
AGTGGAGATCTGCACCGCTCAGTGCGCCCCGATAGCGGGTGGCGTGGGCGTAGTCCAGTCGCAAAGGGAACTGCAGCCGCGGCAGCAGCAGCCCGGCGACCACAATGCCCCCGGTGACCACGGCGAGGACCAGCGGGTCCTTGTCGCCGAGGCCGGCGGCCACCTCCGCCGCCATGTCGTCGAGGGCCGCATCCACTGCCGCTCGGTCGGCGAGACATTCCGCACGCGAGAGGACGGCTGCGTAGTGTTCCGCGGGCATCTTGTCCAAGAGGGCTCCTCCTGTGGGTTGCGGGCTTGCGTTGGGTGCGGGGCGGGCGGATCGCCGGAGCAGAAGCTTCAGCGCCGTGCGATACGCACATCCAGTCGGTCGCGGAGGCGATCGCCCAGCAGATTCACGGCGAGCACAACAAGCATCAGTGCTGCTCCCGGGGCCGCGACGAGATGCGGCGCAGTTAACATGTGCGACACGCCGTCGCGGATCATGCTGCCCCAGGACGCCGCCGGCGGCTGCACGCCGAGCCCGAGAAAGGATAACCCAGCCTCGGCGACCACCGCAGCGGCGACGCCGAAAGTGGCCTCCACAATGAGCGGCGCGGCCGCGAGGGGCAGCAGGTGGCGCAACAGGATGCGCGCCGGTCGGGCGCCGAGTGCACGCGCGGCGAGCACATGGTCGCGGGTACGCAGCGACAGGACCTGCGCGCGCACTAGGCGTGCGTAGCCCACCCAGCTCACCACAGCGAGCGCGATGACCAGGTTACCGAGCCCGGGACCGAGAATCCCGGCCAGCGCAATGGCCAACAGAATGCCCGGAAAGGCCAGGAAGACATCGATAATCCGAACGATGACGAGGTCGAGCCAACCGCCGGCAAAGCCGGCGATGCCTCCCACCAGCGCTCCCAAGCTGACGGACAGCAGCACGACGCCGAAGCCCACGGCCAGCGACGTGCCTGCCCCTGCCGCGAGCCGCGCCAGCACTGGGCGCCCGAGATCGTCGGCGCCGAGTGGCAACGATGCTGAAGGCGGCGCCAGGATGCGCGGCAGGTCAACGGTTTGGGCCGAGGCTGCCAGAAGTGGGCCCGCTAAAGCGGCGAGTACCCAGGCCAGGAGGACCAACCACGGGAAGGCCCGCAACAGAGCCCGCAGCATGGACCCGGCGGCCAGCCCCGGCGGCTCAACGGTTGCCAATGCGCGGGTCGATCCAGGCATAGGCTAGATCCGTCAGGGCGTTGACCAACACGTAGCTCAGGCTGATGAGCAGGACACAGCCCTGCACCACCGGGAAGTCCCGCGCTTTGATGGACTCCACCAGCAGGCTGCCGATGCCGGGCCATGCGAATACGGTCTCCGTGATCACGGCGCCCGCCAGAAGGCCGCCGAGCTGCAAGCCGATCACAGTGAGCACAGGGAGCCAGGCATTGCGCAGGGCGTGGCGCCACAGCACCGCCGTCTCGCCGAGGCCCTTGGCTCGGGCGGTCCGGACGTAGTCTTCGTTAAGCACCTCAAGCAAGCTCGCCCGCACCATACGGGCGAGTACGGCGGCGAGCGCAGTGCCAAGAGTGATCGCGGGCAGCACGATAGACAGTGCAGTCTCGTCGCCGCTCACCGGCGTCCAGCCGAGCCACAGCGAGAACACGAGGATCAACAGCGGACCGAGCCAGAAATTGGGGATGGACACCCCGAGCAGCGACAGCGTCATCGCCGCGGAGTCCAGGGCCGTGCCACGCAAGCGCGCCGCCAGCACGCCGAGCGGCAGCGCGAGCCCCAACGCGATGCCGAGGGCCGCCGCCGCCAGGCGCAGGGTCGCGGGCAGCCGCTCGCCGAGGATGGCCGCCACCGGGCGCTGATCCAGAAAGGACTGCCCCAAATCCAAGCGCAGGAGCCCAAGCAGATAGCGCCGATACTGCTCCCACAACGGTAGATCGAGGCCCAGTGCAGCCTGCAGCGCGGCGCGGTCTGCGGCTTGCGCACGCTCGCCGAGCATGGCCTCCACAGGGTCGCCCGGTACCAAGTGGATCAGCAGAAACACCAGCGTGCAGACGCCAAGCACCACCACCAGGGCGCTGCCGAGCCGGGTCAGGATGTTCGCAGACACGCCGCTCGCAATCCGTCCGCAAACGGCTTCAGCAGATGTCCACGGGGGTGCCAACGCCCACGGCGTCGAATAGCGCGACGAGATCGGCGTCGCGCATGCGGATACACCCGTGGGAGCGGGGCACGCCCATGGGCTCCGTGGGCGGGCAGCCGTGGATGTAGATAAAGCGGCGCAGGGTGTCGACATTACCGCCGCGATTGCGTCCGCGCTCCGTGCCGGTAAGCCAGAGGATGCGTGTCAAGATCCAGTCCCGTTGGGGCTGCGCGACACCCAGCGCCGGCGAATAGACCTCGCCAGTCCAGCGGCGTCCTCGAAAGACGGCACCGACTGGACAATTGGCACCGATCTTGAGCCGCACCCGATGCTGCCCGCGGGGCGTGCAGCCACTCCCGGTCTGCTCACCGGGGCCGTTGGCCCCGGTGGAGACCTGGTAGACAACCGAGCGGTCGCCCGCACGCAGCGTCAGCGTCTGTTGCGATAGATCGATATGGATCGACGGCATGGTGCGGCGCACCGTAGAGGCGCAGCTTGCCTAGGGTCAGGTCGCCTCCCGGCACTGCTTGCACACGCCGTAGATGATCAGCGAATGGTCCTCGATCTCGAAGCCATGCTCAGCGGCGATAGCACGCTGGCGCTCCTCGATAATCTCCGAGACGAACTCCACCACCTTGCCGCACTTGACGCATACCAGGTGGTCATGATGGGCACCACGATTGAGCTCGAACACCGACTGTCCACCCTCGAAGTGGTGGCGGCAAACGAGCCCGGCCCCTTCGAATTGGGTCAACACCCGGTAGATGGTGGCAAGACCGATTTCCTCGCCGGCGGCGAGGAGCTCCTTGTAGACATCCTCAGCACTCAAATGCCGCAGCTCGCTCGTCTCCAGCACATTGAGGATCTTGACCCGGGGCAGTGTGACCTTGAGCCCGGCCTGCTTGATCTGTTGGTTCTCCATCATCGCCTCATGCCCCCCGTAGGCCGAACCGCCCTCACCGGACGGCCGTTTCGCGGCCGGCGGCGAATGCTGAAAGCGCGCCGGCTGGGTTAGACTTGCGCCACCGACCCGCTGTTGGGAACAACGCCCGGCGCAGCAGCTGCAGCCGGGCACGCCAACCACGCGGCGCCGATCTGCTGCGCTGCCACGGCGAAGCGCGGACAGCCGCCACAGAATCAACTGACCCGATGCGAAAGATTGTCATTCTCCTCGTCATTCTGACTATTGCCGCACAAATTGGATGTGCACGCAACAAGAAGGCCGACGAGTACCACGACGACTCGGTCCTCTCGAACCTGCCCTTCGTCTACAAGATGCCGGTACAGCAGGGCAACATCGTCACCAAGGACATGTTGGACGAGCTGCAGATGGGCATGACGAAGGCGCAGGTGCGCTACCTGCTGGGCACCCCCCTGCTGACCGACATGTTTCACACCAATCGGTGGGACTACACCTACACCATGCAGCGGGGCAATGCGCCCATGGAAAAGAAGCCGCTGACGCTCTTCTTCGAGGACGATGCCCTGGTACGCATTCAAGGCTTCGTGCCGCCAGACCCCGACCAGGGCATCCCGGGTGAGGACAACCCGGAGGTGGTCGTGAAGGTGCCCGATTGGAACGAGAACCGCGGCATCATCGGGCGCACGCTGGATGCAGTGGGCCTAGAGCCGAAAGACTAAGCGCCCACCGCGGCGGGGGCATTGACGGGGGTTAGGCCTCTGTCCCGTCGCGCTTGGCCGCACCCTGTTTCGTCCCAGTGTCCGCTGCGCGCGCCTTGCGCGCCTGCTTCGGGTCGGCAATGAGCGGCGGGTAGATCTCCACCCGGTCGCCGTCGGCGAGCGGCGTGTCCAGCTTTGCGACCTTGCCGAAGACGCCCACCTTGTTAACGTCTAGATCGATCTCCGGAAACCGCTGCATGATGCCGGATCGCTCGATGGCGTCGGCTATGGTGAGCCCCGTCGGCCCCTGTACCGGCAGCAGGGCCTGCGCTGCCTCGCGGGCATAGGCCACTTCCACCCGAATCTGCTCGTCAGTCACCGTATACCTCGTCGGCGCGTTTGCAGAAGGCGTCCACCAGCGAATTGGCAATGGTGCCGAAGACCCCGCCGAACGCCTTATCGATGAGTCGGCCGGAAAACTCGAAATCGAGCTCCAACTCCACTTTGCAGGCATCCTCCCGCAGTGCCTTGAAGGTCCAGAGCCCTGTCAGCTTGCGGAATGGGCCATCCATGAGGTCGATGTACATGCGCTCCGGCGGCTCGATGCGGTTGCAAGTCGAGAAGGTCTGCCGCACGCCCATGCGCGCCACCTCAATGCGGCCGCAGATCTCATCGTCAGTCGCCGACAGGAGCTTGGCGGACTGACACCACGGCAGGAAATTCGGATAGCCCTCCACATCGGCCACGAGGCGGAACATCTCATCCGCTGAATGCCGCACGAGCGCGCTTTTCTTGATGACCGGCACGTCAGATCAGCCCGATAGCGTGGAGAAAGACCAGCACGACGCAAGCCGGCGCCACGAAGCGCACCAGGACCCACCAGGCCCGAAAGGCCAGGGAGCTCCCGCGCAGGCCAAGCTCGTCCTCGCTCGAGGCGCGGCGCATGATCCAGCCGGCGAAGATGGCGATGAACACACCGCCCAGGGGCAGCAGCACATTGGCCGTGACATAGTCGAACAGGTCCAGAAAGCCCTTGCCGAAGACCGTGATGTCGGACCAGACGTTCAGCGACAGCAGGCAAGCGATACCAAGCAGCCAGACCACAACACCACCCAGGGCCGCCGCGCGGGGCCGGCTGAAGCCGCGGTTCTCCACCAGCCAGGCCACCATGGGCTCCAACAGGGAAATGGCCGAGGTCCAGGCGGCGAACACCAGCAGCACGAAGAACACGGTGCCGAACAGGGCCCCGCCGGGCATCTGGCCAAAGGCGATGGGGAGGGTCTGGAAAATGAGCCCCGGCCCGCTGCCCGGCTCCAGTCCGTTGGCCAGTACGATCGGGAAGATGGCCATGCCGGCCAGCAGCGCCACCAGGGTATCCATACCGGCGATGATGATGGCGTTCTGGCCGATGGAGGCGCGGCTGTTGAGATAGGAGCCGTAGATCATGATGGCACCCATGCCTAGGCTCAACGAGAAAAACGCCTGGCCCATGGCACTGAGGACAGCCTCTCCCGGATGGGCACCAAGCTCGGCGAAATCCGGATAGAACATGTACTCGAGGCCGGCGGCGAAGTCACCCGCCTGGGCCGCGTAGAACACCATCAACGCCAGCAGCACAAACAGCGCCGGCATGAGCCAGCGTACGGCCCGCTCCAGGCCGCTCGCAACGCCCCGTGCCACCACGAGCACGGTCATGACCATGAAGATGGTGTGCCAGGCAAGCAAGCGCTCCGGGTCCGCCACCAGCGCACTGAACAGAGCCTCCGCAGCAGCCGCATCGGCACCGCTGAAGGTGCCCGCCCCCGCGCGGACCACATAAGCGAGTGTCCAGCCGGCGATGACACTGTAGAAGGAAAGAATCAGAAAGCCCGCGAGAATCCCCATCCAGCCCAGCAGCTGCCACAGGGGGCTCACGCCCTCGTCCCGGGCCAGCGCACGCATGGTGTTGATGGGGCTCTGACGACCGCGGCGCCCAATCATGACCTCCGCCATCATGATGGGCAGACCGATTGCCGCGACGCAGGCCAGGTAGACCAGCACGAAAGCACCGCCGCCGTACTCGCCGGCGGTATAGGGAAAACGCCAGACATTGCCGAGACCCACGGCGGAGCCTGTGGCGGCGAGAATGAACGCCAGCCGCGAGGACCACATGCCATGGATGGAGGTCGTCGATGACATGGAATGCTGCTCCTGTTGGGGATTCTCCTGCAGACGCCCGACGGGCACGCCAGGGCGGAGGACCGGATGGGGCGAAGGCCACCGCCGGGGCGCCCGCCGACAGGCTCAGGCGCCGATCTCGGCGCGCACCGTCTCCGCCAGTTGCTCGGCGAGCCTCTGCACCAGCTCCGGCTCCATGCCCTCCACCATTACGCGGACCACTGGCTCGGTGCCCGAGGGACGCAACAGCACCCGGCCCTGCCCGGCGAGCTCGGCCTCCGCAGCCTCGATGGCGGTGCGCACCTGCGGCAGCGTGGTGGGGTCCATGCGCCGCTCCAGCCGAACGTTGACCAGCACCTGCGGGTAGTGCTCCACAGCGGCGGCCGCCGCCGCCAACGTCTGCCCCTGCTCTGCCAACGCCGCCAGCACCTGCAGGGCCGCAATGATGCCATCGCCGGTGGAGGTCCGATCACGGCAGATGATGTGCCCGGACGGCTCACCGCCGAGCACCCCGCCGGTGAGCTTGAGGTGCTCCATGATGTAGCGATCGCCCACCTTGGTGCGCTCGAAGGTCACGTCAAGGCGGCGCAGCGCCAGCTCCAGCCCCAGGTTGCTCATCAACGTACCGACGACCGGCCCGGTGAGACAGCCTGCACCGTGCCGGGAGCTGGCGATGATGTAGATGAGCGCGTCTCCGTCCACGACGGTCCCCGCGGCGTCGACCATCATCAGCCGATCACCGTCGCCATCGAAGGCGATGCCGAGATCCGCCTGCTCTTCCAGCACCCGCTTCGCCAGGGCTTCCGGCTTGGTAGAGCCCACATCGCGATTGATGTTGAGCCCGTCCGGCGCGGCGCCGATGGTCACCACCTCGGCGCCCAGCTCTTCGAAGACATAGGGCGCGATGTTATAGGTCGCACCGTGGGCGCAATCGATGACGATCTTGAGCCCTTTCAGCGAAAGCGCTTGCGGGAAGCTGCCCTTGCAGAACTCGATGTAGCGCCCGGCCGCATCGTCCACGCGCTTGACCTTGCCGAGCTCGGCAGTGCGCACCGTGACAAGGGGGCGGTCGATCTCGGCCTCGATGGCCAGCTCGATGTCGTCGGCCAGCTTGTCCCCGTCGCCGGAGAAGAACTTGATGCCGTTGTCGTCATACGGATTGTGCGATGCGGTGATGACGATGCCCGCGGCGGCGCGGAAGGTGCGTGTCAAATAGGCCACGCCGGGCGTGGGCATCGGTCCGAGCAGCCGAATGTCCATACCCGCCGCCACCAGCCCCGCTTCCAGAGCAGACTCGAACATGTAGCCCGAGATGCGGGTGTCCTTGCCAATGAGCACGGTGCCGCCTGCGGTCCCTCCGAGCACCCGACCCGCGGCCCAGCCAAGCTTCACCACAAAGTCCGGGCTAATGGTAGGCTCACCGACGCGACCGCGGATGCCGTCGGTGCCGAAGTATTTTCGCTTCAACCGAGTTCCCCTCGAACGGCGGGCGTGCCTTCTGCTGCTGCGGCAACGGCCGTGACGACCTTGAGCGCATCAACGGTGGCGGCGACGTCGTGCACCCGCAGGATGCGCGCACCACTATGGGCAGCAATCACCGCGGCAGCGAGACTCGCTGGAAGCCGCTCATCCACCCCTCGCCCGGTGAGTACGCCAAGCATCGACTTGCGCGAGATGCCTACGAGCAGCGGCGGACCCAGCCGCGCCAGCTCAGGGAGCCGCGCCAAAAGTGCGAGATTATGCGCCAAGCGCTTGCCGAAGCCAAAGCCCGGATCGACGATCAGACGCTCTTCCGCCAGCCCGGCGGCGCGGCAGGCCGCGACCCGCGCCTCGAGGAATGCCGCGACCTCGGCCACGACATCGGTATAGCTCGGCGCCTCCTGCATGGTGCGGGGCTCCCCCTGCATGTGCATCAGGCACACCGGCAGGCCTAACGCGACGGCCGCCGCCAAGGCGCCCGGCTCGCGCAACGCGCGCACGTCGTTGATCAGGGTTGCACCGGCGTCTGCCGCCGCCCGCATCACCTCAGGCTTCGACGTATCCACGGAAATGGGCACTGGCAGTCTGCGGGCCAGGGCCTCGATGACGGGCACCACGCGCCGGAGCTCGTCCGCGGCGGATACGGCCGCCGCCCCGGGCCGTGTGGACTCGCCGCCGACGTCGACGACGGCGGCGCCTTCGCCCACCATTTGCTCCGCCCGTCGCAGTGCTGCATCGGCACCAAAAAAATCACCCCCGTCCGAGAAGGAATCGGGGGTGACATTGAGCACGCCCATCACCACGGGCGCGCTGAGGTCGAGGCGGTGATCGCCGCAGGGGAGTATCGGTCCTGTGGCACCTGCTGCGGCCGGCGACGTGGCGCCGGCCGCTCCGCTGTCGCTCAATGCTCGCCCGCGGGACCGCCGATTGGTCCACCCGAGGGCCGCGGGCCCGCTTCGGGCTTGCTGCCTGTCGCGGGCGCTGGCGCATCAGCGCTCCCGCTTGGCGGTTCCGCGTCGTCGGCGGTCCACTGCTTCGGCGGCCGGGGCTCACGGCCTTCCATGATGTCCGTGATCTGATCGGAGTCGATGGTCTCGTACTTGATCAGCGCCTGCGCCATGGCGTGAAGCTTGTCCATGTTCTCTTCAAGGAGACTCTTCGCCCGCTCGTAGTTGCGGTCGATGAAGTTGCGGATCTCCTTGTCGATCAGGTGCGAGGTCTCGTCCGACACGTTCTTGTGCTGGGTCACGGAGTGGCCGAGGAAGACCTCTTGCTCGTCCTCGCTGTAGGTGAGCGGCCCGAGCTTATCCGACAGGCCCCACTTGGTGACCATGTTCCGGGCGAGCTCCGTCGCCCGCTGGATGTCATTGGATGCACCCGTGGTGACCATCTCCGGCCCGAAAATCAGCTCCTCGGCGAGACGACCGCCGAACAGCGACGAGATTTGGCTCTCGAGCCGCTGCTTGCTGTAGCTGAAGCGGTCGTCCTCGGGCAAGAAGAGCGTCACGCCGAGGGCCCGCCCGCGCGGGATGATGCTCACCTTATGCACGGGGTCGTGCTCTGGCACCAGCCGCCCGACGATGGCGTGACCGGACTCGTGATAGGCGGTGAGCTTCTTCTCGTCGTCAGACATGACCATGGAGCGCCGCTCGGTGCCCATCATGATCTTGTCCTTGGCCTTCTCCATGTCCTCCATGTCCACGAGGCGCTTATTGGCACGGGCTGCAAAAAGCGCCGCCTCGTTGACCAGATTGGCCAAATCGGCGCCCGAGAAGCCGGGCGTGCCGCGAGCGATGACCGAGGCCACCACATCGTCGGCGCTCGGCACCTTGCGCATGTGCACCTTCAGGATCTGCTCGCGGCCGCGCACGTCCGGCAGCGGCACGACGACCTGGCGGTCGA
>NZ_JAIFKJ010000164.1 GCF_019695415.1 Thiohalocapsa sp. | reverse complement strand
CGGAACCCCCGCCCGCCGCCGGCGCGCACTCCCGCCCGGCCCTCCCGCCCCTCCAGGTCCCTGAGGCCGCCGGTGCCCTCCGTGAGGCGGGCACCCCGGCGGGAGTGGGGGGCCGGAGGGACCGTCTCCTCGAGATACGGCCTCGGGATGAGCTGGTTCAGGAGGACAAGGGAGACGATCGGCTCGTCGCGTGAGATCGCTACCCCATGGTAGCGGGCGACCTCCGCGATCAGGTCCCCGATCAGATCGTCCTGCTCGTTCACGCCGAGGCGCTGGCCTGGGTCTGGGCCTCGGCGCCATCGAGGGGCAGGGCATCGAGCTGCGCCCAGCGATCGTCGCGAATCCGCTTGATGGCTCCTGGAGAAGGCCAAGACCCCGTTCTCTACCTCGCGGGCCTGGGAAAGCGCCGATTGATTGGCGCTTCCCTTGCGATACGCTGTTGTTTATCTGCAGCATCGGCGGTCGGGTGATCTTGACCGCAAAGTGGACCGCTGGATGCCGCCGGCCCCGGGCGTCGGACCGGGCGCCGGCAACATCCCGGCGGTCGTCGGCGCCGGCGCCGGTCATCGAGTTACGCATCACCAGAGCCCGAGAGGCGCCGGCTTGTGCCATAATACGCGGCTCGATTTCGTCCTTTCCCGTTCTGATACCCGCGCCACGGGCGCGGCAGCGAGGACCCTATCCATGAGCTTTTTCATCTCTGATGCCATGGCCCAGGCAGAGGGCGCCCCGGCTGGCGATCCACTGCTCGGGCTGCTCTTCCCCGTCGGCCTGATCGTCATCCTCTATTTCCTGATGATCCGTCCACAGATCAAGCGTCAGAAAGAGCACAAGAAGCTCGTCGAGGGTCTGAGCAAGGGTGACGAGGTGGTCACCATGGGCGGCGTCGCCGGACGCATCGTCGAGCTTGGCGAGAACTTCGCCCAGCTGGAGGTCGCCGACAACGTGCGCATCAAGATCCGTCGCTCCGCAGTGGAAGTACTGCTGCCCAAGGGCCAGCTGAAGGAGTTGTGAGGGCTGCCGCTGCGGCGGCGGGCCTTGCCTCAGGCCATCTGACCCACGCGGCCCGCAGCCGCCGCGGGCCCATGCGCTTGGTCTGCGCCGACAACGGCGGCTGCTCGCGCAGGTCTGCCGTGTCGGCGCTGGAACGCGCAGCCTCCAAGCAAGCCTCCGAGACGCTCGAACCATGAACCGCTATCCACTGTGGAAGAATCTGCTGATCCTGGCCGTTGTGCTGGTTGGCCTGCTGTTTGCGCTGCCGAACCTGTTCCCGCAGGACCCATCCATCCAGGTGACTGGCACACGTGACAATCCCGTCACGGATGCGGCTGCGGCCGAGATCGCGGCCGCCATGGAGAACGCCGGCGTGCCGGTGAAGGAGATCGAGTCGCTCGAAGGCGACAAGCTCTTGGTGCGGTTCACGACCCCGAGCGAGCAACTGCGTGGCCGAGAGGTCATGGAACAGACATTGGCGGACCGCTACAACAGCGCGCTCACGACGTCGCCGGACTTACCGGGCTGGCTCGGGGCGCTGGGTGCGCAGCCCATGTTCTTGGGCCTGGACCTGCGTGGCGGTATTCACGTGCTCATCGATGTGGACATGGAGGCCGCAGTGGATCAAGCCTTGGAGCGTTACACCGGCGATATCCGCACGGAGCTGCGTAAGCAGAAGGTGCGCTATCTCACCATTACCCGGGACGCCGGTCGCATCGCCGTGCGCTTCAACGATGAGGCGGCTCGCGACGAGGCGCAGACGATCATCCGCAAAGAGTTCCGGGACCTGACCGTGGACAGCGGGAAGGACGGCGGCAATTACTTCGTCTACGCCTCCCTGCCGCCGCAGATCCAGGAGGAGGTGAAGGATTTCGCGCTGGAGCAGAACATCACGACCCTGCGCAATCGCGTCAACGCGCTGGGCGTCGCCGAGCCCATCATTGCCCGACAAGGCGAGCGGCGCATCGTGGTGCAGCTGCCGGGTGCCTCGGACCCGGCGCGGCTCAAGGAGCTGCTGGGGGCCACTGCGACGCTGGAATACCGGCTGGTGGACACCGAGAACGACGTGCGCGACGCCCTGGATGGTCGCGTGCCCGTGGGCTCAGCGCTGTATCGGGAGCGCAACGGCCAGCCGATCCTGCTGAATCGGCGCGTCATCGTCACTGGCGACCAGATCACCGACGCCTCCGCCGGCTTCGACCAGCAATCCGGCTCGCCGGCGGTGTTTGTGAACCTGGATGGTCAGGGTGCCCGGCGCATGCGCAATGTGACGACGGAGAACGTCGGCAAGCCCATGGCCGTGGTCTTCATCGAGAGTCGCACCGTCACCCGCATGGTGGACGGCGAACCCGTGAAGGAGCGTGAGCGCACGGAGGAGGTCATCAGCGTCGCCAACATCCTGGAGCCTTTCGGCCGGCGCTTCCAGACCACCGGCCTCGACAGCTCCGAGGAGGCCCACAACCTGGCGCTCTTGTTGCGCGCGGGCGCCCTGGCGGCGCCCATCGAGATCGTCGAGGAGCGCACTATCGGCCCGAGCCTAGGGCAGGACAACATTGATCAGGGCTTCCGTTCGGTGATGATCGGCCTGGCGCTGGTGGTGGTGTTCATGGCGCTCTATTACCGGGTTTTCGGCCTGGTTGCCGATCTGGTGCTGGTGATGAACCTGGTGCTCATCGTTGCCGTGCTCTCGGCGCTGCAGGCGACGCTCACCATGCCCGGCATCGCCGGCATCGTGCTCACGGTGGGCATGGCAGTGGACGCCAATGTGCTCATTTTCGAGCGCATCCGAGAGGAGATCAGAAACGGCTCCAGCCCCCAGGCCAGTATTCATGCCGGCTATGACAAGGCCCTGTCCACCATCGTGGATGCCAACATCACGACGCTCATCGCTGCCATTGTGCTGTTCAGCTTTGGCACCGGTCCCATCAAAGGCTTCGCGGTGACACTATTCATCGGCATCCTCACGTCCATGTTCACGGCCATCCTCGGCTCCCGCGCAGTGATCAACCTGATCTACGGCGGTCGTCGGGTTCCCAAGCTTGCCATCTGATCCAGCCCGCCATCTGCAGGAGACACGGCCATGGCCCACGCACAGATCCTGAAGGAGCTCAATATCGACTTCATGGGCAAGCGGTATATCGCCGCTGTCGTCTCCGGGATCGTTTTGGTGATCTGCCTGGGCTCCATGCTGTTGCGTGGTTTCGAGTTCGGGCTGGACTTCACCGGCGGCACCGTCATCGAGCTGGGCTATGAGCAGCCGGTGGAGATTGCCGACGTCACCGGTGCCCTGACGGAGAACGGCTTCCCGGACGCCATCGTCCAGTACTTCGGCTCGCGTACCGACATCCTGATCCGCCTGCCGCCGGTGGAGGAAGGCGAAGAGGCCAGCGCCCAGCGCAGCGACCAAGTGGTGCGCGTCCTGGGGGATGCCGCCCCGGGCGAGGTGGACCTGCGGCGGGTGGAGTTCGTCGGTCCACAGGTGGGTGAGCAGCTGCGCGAGCAGGGCGGGCTCGCCGTGCTCTTCGCCCTCATCGGTATCCTCATTTACGTGGCATTTCGCTTTGAGTGGCGCTTCGCCCTCGGCGCCGTGGCGGCCCTGGTGCACGACGTCATCTTCACCGTCGGCGTGTTCTCAATCTTTCTCATCGAGTTCGATCTGACGGTGCTCGCGGCGGTGCTGGCGGTCATCGGCTATTCGCTGAACGACACCATCGTCATCTTCGACCGTATCCGCGAGAACTTCCGCAAGATGCGCAAGGGGTCAGTCATCGAGATCTGCAACCGCTCCATCAACCAGACCCTCTCGCGCACCATCATCACCTCCGGCACCACGCTGCTGGTGCTGCTGGCGCTGTACTTCCTCGGCGGTGCCGCCATCGAGGGCTTCTCGCTGGCGCTGATCATCGGCGTGCTGGTGGGTACCTACTCCACCATCTATATCGCCACAGCGATGGCCGTCTGGCTCGGCATCAGCAAGGCAGACCTGCTGCCGGCGCCGGTGGTGAAGGAGGGCGAGGTCATCGACGACAGACCTTGACCAAGAAAGGGCTGAGGCACCTGTCGGCCTCAGCCCTCAGCCCTCAGCCCCGTCTCCCATGTGCACCGTCATCATTCTGCGCCGTCCTGGGCATGCGTGGCCGTTGCTGCTGGCGGCCAATCGCGACGAGCTGCGCTCGCGGCCTTCGCAGCCGCCGGGTCGGCACTGGCCGGATCGGCCCGAGGTGGTCGCCGGCCTCGATAAGCAGGCCAAGGGCAGCTGGCTCGGCATCAACGACCATGGCATGGTCGCTGCGGTGCTGAATCGTACCGGCACCCTGGGCCCCGAGCCCGGCCGCCGTAGTCGCGGAGAGCTGGTTCTGGAAGCGCTCGACCACGCCGAGGCCAAGGAAGCCGCTGGTGCGCTGGCCGATCTTCATCCCGAAGCCTACCGTCCGTTCAATCTGCTGGTGGCCGACCCCACAGACTGCTATTGGCTGCGCCATGGCGGCGACGGCGAGATTCGCGTGCACCAGGTCCCGCCGGGGCTGCACATGCTGACCGCCGGTGATCTGGACGACAAGACCGACCCCCGCTGCATACACTTCCTGCCGGCCTTCCGTGCTGCAGCTGAGCCCGAGCCTGCCGCGGACGGCGGTGACTGGCGTGCTTGGATCGATCTCCTCGGCCAGCACGCCGCCGACGACGCACCCCGAGAGGCACGCCTCGCAGCCATGAACATCAATGGCGTTCAGCTCGCGGGCGGTGATTATGGCACCGTTGCCAGCAGCCTGGTGGCGATACCCGCCTACCCGGGCTTCGATGCACTGCCGGTATTTCTACACGCGGAGGGTGCGCCGGATCGCACGCCCTTCCGGCCTGTGCCCACGACGCATACCGATGATGCAACCGGCGGAGCCGACGCATGAGCCAGCGAGACCTCCAACGCCCCATTCCGCCGCTGCCGACCCTGCGCGAGGCAGCACCGAACAGCTTCGTCTTCGAGCGCCCGGGCGCCCTGCCGCCAAGTTTCTGCGACGAAGTGGTGAGCCGCTTCGAAGCCAACCCGGAGCAGCACTATGCCGGGCGCGTTGGTCAGTTGCGGGAGGAGATGAGCGCCATCAAGCAGACCACGGACCTCGTGGTCAGCAACAAGGACGACTGGAAAGACGTCGACCAGATGTTCTTCCGCTCACTCGCGGCTGCTATGCAGGAGTTCCGCGAGACCTATCCCTACTTCAAGGGGCCGTTCAAGGACCTCGGCTATCAGGTGCAGCGGTACCTGCCCGGGCAGTTCTATCACTGGCATGTCGACGGTGGGAGCCATGAGCTGAGCCAGCGTCAACTGGTCGCCATCTGGTACCTCAACGACGTGCCAGGACCTGGCGGCGAGACGCAGTTTCTGTACCAGAACCTCAGCATCCGCCCCGAGCGCGGCAAGCTCATCCTGTTCCCGCCCTTCTGGACGCATGAGCACCGCGCCAACCGGCTTGAAGCAGGGGCCAAGTATATTGCGACGACTTGGGTCGTGTTTGCGTGAGGAAGTGCGCGGTGCGAAGTGCGCAGTGCGGTGTCCAGTCCGCGCATGTCTCGGGAGGGCGCGGTGCGGGCCATTCTGCGCGCTTCGCACCGCGCACCGCGCACGCCTCGCCTTACTGCCGTCGATGACCATGGTGCACAACGCTGACACCCGCTATGGCTAACGGCACCGACAATTCCCCCCACCTCCTCGCCATCATCGAGCTGGGCGGTTATCCCAACTTCACACCGCTCTACAAGCGTCTCGGCGTCGATGCCGAGCTGGTGAGCTCCCAGCGCAAGGCTCAGGCTGCCCTGAAGCGCCGTGTGCCTGAGGTGATTGTCGCCGAGTACAATTTTCAGTCCGACTTTCGCGACCGCACCAGCAATCTCGAGACCCTGATGGCCCGCCTGCAGAAGCATCCGGAGGTCCGAGTCATCTGCATCTACCAGCCCGAGTATCAACATAAGCTGGACGCCCTGCGCGCCCGCTTTCCGGTGTTTGCAGCCCTGCCGCTGCCGGTGAGTGAGGCAGCGATGGAGGAGGCGCTGCAGCAGGCGCTATCGAAACCCTCAAAAGGGTGACCCCTCTTATGGTGTTCGGATAGCGTCAGTTGAGTCCGCACATGCCGCTGCCGCAACCGCCAGCGCCGCACGCGGGTGCAGGATCAAAGCCACTGCCGAGGTTGCTGCTGCCGACGACGTTGCCGCCGGTGGCAAGGCGCTGCACCGGGGTGTCGGCGGGGGTGTCGCCGCAGTCGAGGCTGGCGCGCTCGCAGAGCTCGCCCCAGGTGCTGAGCTTCTCGCTCATGCGATGGTTGACCTCGACGATGCGGCCGTTGGCCTCACAGCGGTAATCGTAAGTGGGCATAGTGTGCTCCTATATCGACGCTTTCTAATATGCCTCCATTATATCCACAGGCGCTGCCGCCGCAATCTGCGTGTCCCAAGCGCGCGGTCAGTCGGCGCAGCCCGAACCGCGTCGGGGCCATGGCTCCTCACTCCTGGCCCGCCGCCCAGAGGTGCCCGCGCAGGCCGATGCCAGGCGTGTAGCCTACTGCGCCGAAGCGGATTTTGCCGTCGCCGTCCAGCACGAAGGTTGCCGGCACGCCGCGTACGCCCCAGACGCTCGCGATCTCGCCGTAGGGATCGGCGACGGCGTCGAAGTCCAGGTCTCGCTCGCGTAGGTAGCCCGCTATCTCCCGTTCGCCACCCGATTGCATGGCGACGGTGACGACCTGATAGTCCCGACTCAAGGCATTGATGCTCCCTTCCTCCAGCTTGCAGGTGGGGCACCAGGTGGCCCAGAAATGGACCAGGACCGGCTCGCCGCGCAGTGCTGCGAGATCGACCTGCCCGCCGCGTACTGTAGATGCCGCGAGCGGCGGTGCGTCACCGGATGCGAGCGGACGCGACTTGTACCACTGGACGCCGAAGAAGACGACCAAAACGATGAGCAGATTCACCACCAAACCGCGCCAGCGCCGCTTGGGCTTGCGGGCCTGGGCAGGGGCCTGGGCTTCGGAGTCGGACATGGATCGGATCCTCGATGACACATTGACAGGCACGGTCACGGTGTGCAGCGGTCGGTGGGCTGGCTGGGTGCCTTTGCCGGCGCTCATGCTCATGCTGACGCTCCCCACGCTCGCCGCTGCGGCAAACACCGATGAAGATGTGTTCGACCTGCAGAATCTCAGCGTCAGGATCAGCGAAGACCTACCCTACATCGAGATGCCACACGGCGATGAGACGGTCACGGTGCTGCGCTATCAGGACCCGAGCCATCGCATCGTGCCGCCGTACGATAAGACGTCACGCCCTTGCCCGCCGTACTGCGTGCAGCCCATGCAGATCGCCCCGGGCGTGGAGACCATCGGCGAGCTCGAAATGCTCGGCTACATGCGGCGCATCGCCGACGGCGACCCGGCAGTGCTGATCATCGATTCGCGCACCGAGGACTGGGTGGCTCGCGGTACCATCCCCGGGGCTGTCAACATCCCCTATCAGCGCCTGGATCCCGCCTATGCGTCGCCCCAGGCCATCGCGGAGCTGCTGCAGCTGGAATTCGGTGCCGCCAGCGCCGACGGTCTCTGGAACTTCGACGGCGTCAAGACGCTGGTGTTCTTCTGCAATGGCGCCTGGTGCGGTCAGTCTCCCACCAACATCAAGGCGCTGTTGGGCCTCGGTTACCCGGCACATCGCCTCAAATGGTACCGGGGCGGCATGCAGGCCTGGGAGTCCCTTGGCTTGACCACGGTGCAGCCGGCGGACTGAGAGGTTGTGAAGAAACCCACCGACCTACTGCGGACGCCGGAGTCGCGCCACTGGCGCAGCACCAGGTCGATGCTGACGAGGAGCGTCTCGTCCTCCGCGCGGACAACCCAGGCCGCTCGCACCGCCGTAAGGGGCTGGAAGATGCCGGGGCGCTGCTTTTCCCTGCGGTCGGTGCCAAGGGACCACATGGTGGGCGCCGCGTGGATGGACACCGCGATGTCACCCGTGCGCAGTGCGGCGATGCCGTCGGCAACAGCCGCAAACGGCACGCGCTCGGCCTGCCGCATGCTCTGCCGGCGGCGGCGTGTCCGGCTCGCTGCGCCGTTGCGGGGCGGGTTGGCGCTGGGCGACGGACGGCTCAATCGCCAGGCAGCAGCGGTGTCGTCGCACCCTGCTCGCGGTCTGGAATGGTACTGAACCAGTCGAGCTTGTCACGCAGGTTCACGACCTCGCCGACGATGATCAGGGTGGGCGGCTCCGGCGGGTCCTCTTCCACGCGGGCGAGGATGGTCTTGAGCGTACCCGCGTAGACTTTCTGCATGTGCGTCGTGCCCTGCTGCACCAGCGCCACGGGCATGTCCGGCGGCACGCCGTGCTCGATGAGCTTGTCCACGATCACCGGCAGACCCACCAGGCCCATGTAGAACACGATGGTCTGGTGCGGTTCTGCCAGTTGGCGCCAGTTGAGGTTGATGGTGCCGTCTTTGAGATGGCCGGTGACGAAGGTCACCGACTGTGCGTAGTCGCGATGCGTGAGCGGGATGCCGGCATAGCAGGCGCAGCCGTTGGCGGCGGTGATGCCGGGGACCACCTGAAAGGGCACGCCCTCGGCGGCCAGGGTGTCGATCTCTTCGCCGCCGCGGCCGAAGATAAAGGGGTCGCCGCCCTTGAGTCTCAGCACGCGCTTGCCCGTCTTGGCAAGCTCTGCCAGGAGCTTGTTGATTTCTTCCTGGCGCATGGTGTGCTGGTTGCGCTGCTTGCCGACGTAGACATGCTCGGCGTCCCGGCGCACCATATCGATGATGGGCTTGGCCACGAGGCGGTCGTAGACCACCACGTCCGCTTGCTGCATCAGCCGCAGCGCCCGGAAGGTCAGCAAGTCCGGGTCGCCCGGTCCGGCACCCACCAGGTAGACCTCGCCCATGTCCGTGGGGTTGCCGCCGGCAGCGAGCTCACGCTCCATGGCCGCATCGGCCTCCCTGAGGTGCCCTGAGAAGACCCGCTCGGCAACGCCCCCCTGGAGGACACGGTCCCAGAAGCGCCGGCGGTCGCGCTGGCGCTCGAATCGCTCCTTGACGCGGTCGCGGTAGCGCGCGCAGAGCTCCGCGAGCCGCCCGTAGCCCGCCGGCACTAAAGACTCGAGCCGTGCGCGGATCATGCGGGCCAGCACCGGCGATGCCGTGCCGGTGGAGACAGCCACCACCACAGGTGAGCGGTCGATGACCGATGGCATGATAAAGGTGCAGTCCTCGGGCTGGTCGGCGACGTTCACGGGCACCCGGGCAGCCTTGGCCAACGCGGCGATGTGCCGGTTCACCCCGCGGTCGTCGGTGGCTGCGATGGCGAGGCGGATGTCCAGCAGATCCTCGTCCGTGAAGCGCCGCTCGTACCAGGTGATGGCGGCGTCATCCGCCGCCCGCGCCGCGAGCTCCGGCACCAGTGTCGGGGAGACCAGACGCACCCGTGCACCCGCGCGGCGCAGGTTCTCGAGCTTGCGCAGCGCAATGGGCCCGCCGCCCACCACTAGGCAGGGCTCGTGCTTGATATCGAGAAAGATGGGGAGTAGGTCCATGGTCGTTTGGCCGCGGCTCAGTGCCGGTATTGGTCTGAAACGGGGATGGACTCATCGCGGTCCTGTGCTGAGCTGGCGGCAGCGGGCGCCAGACCGGGTGTCCCCCTAGAATCGGCGCGCGCCAAGACCCATCCCCTCTACCATCGGCAGGGCGCGACCCCTCGTCGCTCAGCTGCCGATTGCCGAGTCTGTGAAGATTCTTTAATATACTTAAATACTTGGGCAAAGGGTAGGTGCTTTCGTGGTCAACGAGATCGATTCAGAAACGCTCAAGGCGCGGCTTGCGGAAGGCGAGGATCTGTTGTTGGTGGATATCCGCACCCCGGCGGAGGTCGCCCAGGGGGCGATACCCAACGCCAAGCATATCCCCATGCACCTGCTGCCGGTGCGGGCGACAGAGCTGCCCAAGGACAGGGACGTCGTGCTCTACTGTCGCAGCGGGGCGCGCTCTTACCATGCGTGCCAGTTCCTCGCGCAGCAAGGATACGACAACGCACTGAATCTGCGCGGAGGCATCATCGCTTGGGCGCGGCATGGATACGACATCGGGCGCTTGGACGACGCTTGAGGTTGTTGCGGTCGCACTAGGTCCCTGCCCGGCGCAGGTCGCCTGAGGAAGTTGCGTCGCGCTAGGTTTTTGCCTAATAATCAGAATCTTTGCGGTTGCTGAAATACTTATGTTGGCAACCATCACCCGACCAGCCTGCGGAGGTAACCCACAATGGCGGAATTCGATCAGGAACTCGATGCCAGCGGTCTCAACTGCCCGCTGCCCATCCTGCGCGCGAAGAAGACTCTGAACGGTATGGACGCCGGCCAGGTCCTGCATGTGATCGCCACGGACCCGGGGTCTGTGAAGGACTTCGACGCGTTCAGCAAGCAGACCGGCAACGAGCTGATGGAGTCCAAGGAGGACGGTGGCAAGTTCCACTTCATGATCAAGAAGTCCTGAGCGACAGCAATCTGCCTCGCCTGTTTGGCCGTTCCGGCCAAACGGCACCCGGAAGCGGATCAGACGCTTCCCCGAGCGGCATCGGCTGAGGCCCTCAAGCGAGTCAAGGCTTCGCGTCCAATAGGGTCCGCAGGACGAGTGCCGCTGCTGCGCACACTTGCGTGGAGCAGGCGGCTCCCAGCGCGTATCCCGAACGCCGCAACCGCCCCTCACCGGGTGCTCCACAGGTTTGAGCACCCCCAAGCCAACGACGACACCGGGCTCCACACGGGGTCCGCCTGGAGGACACGATGGACGAAAAGAAGCTGGCCATCATCGCCACCAAGGGCTCCCTCGATTGGGCCTATCCCCCTTTCATCCTTGCATCCACGGCCGCGGCCCTGGGCTACGAGACACAGATCTTCTTCACCTTCTACGGGCTGCAGCTGCTCAAGAAAAAGCTCGCCCTGGAGGTTACGCCCCTCGGCAACCCTGGTATGCCGATGCCGATGGGCATGGACAAGTGGTTTCCGGTGCTCGGCCTGGCGCTGCCCGGCATGCAGGGCATGATGACGGCCATGATGAAGCAGAAGATGAAGTCCAAAGGCGTTGCCAGCGTCGATGAGCTGCGGGATCTCTGCCAGGAGGCGGACGTGAAGCTCATCGCCTGCCAGATGACCGTGGACCTGTTCGACATGGATCAGTCCGAGTTCATCGATGGCATTGAGTACGCCGGTGCGGCGGCATTCTTCGAATTCGCCGGCGAGAGCGATATCTGCCTCTATATTTGAGCGTTCCCGCCCTATGCCGAGGCCGGCTGGGGTTGTGGCGGGCGGTTGGCATCCTTCTTGGCTGAGGGCTGAGGGCTGAGGGCTCGGTGCTGTTCGTCAGTGTCCGCTCGCAGCGCGAACGGCCCGAAGGCGCTCCCCGGCGTCGGGGCCGAGCGGGCATGGCGCAAAAAAAGAAGGCCGTCCCCGTTCCGGGGCGGCCTTTTAAGGTTGCGCGACTCGGTGCCGCGCCTTGGGGGAGCGTGCAGCCGGCGGCGCGGTGTCGCCCCGCCGCCGGTGCGTTGTCAGAAGGCCACGAAGCGCTTGTTGATGCCGATGCCGATCAGGTGCGCGTCGGCGTCGTATTCGCCGTTGTAGGCGCTGGTGCCGTTGGTTGGCCCGCCCACCTGGTACGGCCGGTTGCTGCGGAAGTCGCGCTGCTCGTTCCAGACGTACATGTAGCCCGCCTCGACTTCCCAGCCGTCTCCAAGCGATTGGCCGAGGCCGATGGCGAACAGGTGCCGATCGCTGTCGGGGATGCGGGGGGTGAAGAAGGCGTCGTTGACCGGGGTCTCGTCGTAGGTATAGCCAAGGCGGAGCTGGGTGCCCTTCCGCGGTGTGTAGGTGATGCCGAGCCGATAGGCGTTGGCGTCGTTCCAGTCGTTCTTGTCGCTGACGAGAGTCCTGCCGTCGTTGAGGTCGATGGTCAGCTCTTGAAACTCGCTCCAGCCGTTGCGGGTCCAGTTGATCTCGGCGGCGAGGTCCTCAGTAAACGCGTATCGCACGCCGAGCTGCAGCCGCCACGGCAGGTCTAGATCCAATTCTCCACCTTGGCTGGCCGGCAGCGCACCCGCCTGCACCAGATTCGAGTTCTGCGCGGTGTAAAACCCTTCCATACTCACCGTCGCCGCGGAATGGAAATCGATGCCGAGGCTGAGCGCGTCCTTGACGTACATGGCGCTCAGGTTGAAGCCCCAGCCCGACCCGTCACCGTCGAGGCTCGTCAGCGTGGAGTTGAACTGCGCGGACTTCGCCCAGTAGATGTCGGCGCCGGCGGCGACTGCGAAGTTGTCGTTGACCGCGTACGTGACCGTCGGGTTGAAATTCAGGATCTCCGCCTTGGTCTGCGTCGGCTGAGGGCTCAGGGGAACGGTCACCGGCCCAAGTGGCGTCTGCTGCGTCAAGGTTCGGGTGAGCTCCGGAAAGGTCCCCACGGGCCAGCGGGTTTCGAGACCGAAGGGCGCGTTCACGCTCATGCCGACAGCCCATGTGTCGTCGATGCGGATGGCGGCGTTCAGCATCGGTACCCCGTGCCAGTCGGCCCCCTCGCTGTCGTGATCGCCAGTGGCCGTGCGAACGCTGAAGCTCGGGCCGATGAAGAGGCCGCCGGCGGACCAGACGCTCTTGTCGTGGAAGGCGATAGCTGCCGCGTTGTAGGGGATGGCGCCCGGCTCCTCCGGATTCGCCACCAGCGCGTTTGCCGTGCCTATCCCAATCACAGAGAGCTCAGGCACAGAGAAGCCTGAGGCCTGTGCTTGTTGTGCAGAAAACACACTTGCGGCCGCACAAGCGGCAGCGAGCAGGTGGAATCTTGATGACTGCGTCATGGTATCCCCTCTTCGGTATCGTTCTTCTGAGGCCAGCTCAATCCGCGCCGACAAGGCACGGGCGCCGCTTCGGTGGTAAATATACGCCAGTTTGTTGCGTTTATCTAGTCATGTTGTGATTTTGCCTCTAGGGGAGGTAAGGGTGTCCGAAATTTGGGTGCTGAGTCGACATCTGTCTGACAGAGGCGGGGCCGGCCGAGATAGCGGAAAGCCCTTGAATAATGTGGATAAATGGGCGTATCGAATCCCTTTGTGCTAGCATCTGAGTTGCTGGGGAGTGCGGGCCGCTCGGTTGCGCGCCCGGGGGTGCACGCGTCGACTGCGCGCTCAGAGGCCCCGGAGTGCGTCAAGGCAAACAAGGCGTGGGCGCGCATGGCTGTCCGAGCCTAGTGCCCTTGGACCTAGATCGCGTATTGCCCTCTGCGCCGCTCCGGCCGCCGGTTCTTTCCACTACTGAGGTCCCACGATGGCCGACCGAAGGTTGCAGGTCTTTCACACCGTGGCCCGCATGCTGAGCTTCACCAAGGCGGCCGAGTCTCTTCACATGACGCAGCCGGCGGTCACCTTCCAGATCCGCCAGTTGGAAGAGCACTTCAACACCCGGCTGTTCGATCGCACGCACAACCGCATCAGCCTCACGGATGCCGGCTCGCGGGTGTTCGAGTACGCGGACCGGATCTTCGCGCTTTACAGCGAAATGGAGAACGGCGTCCGCGAGCTCACCGGGGAGATCAGCGGCGCCCTCACCATCGGCGCCAGCACCACCATCGCCGATTACATGCTCCCGACGCTGCTGGGGGACTTCAATGCGCGTTACCCGGAGGTCGCCATCCACCTCAAGGTCTCCAACAGCGACGGCATCGTCTCCATGGTGGAGAGCAATGCCATCGATCTGGGCGTGGTGGAGTCGCCGGTGGGCAACAAGAACCTGGTGGTGGAGACCTGCAAGCAGGATCAGCTCGTCGCCATCGTGCCGCCAGGACATCCGCTGGCTAAAGTGCAACAAGTGCCTTTCAGTGCCCTGCTGGACTTCCCGTTTATCCATCGCGAGGAGGGCTCCGGCACCCGGGATGTCATCAACGGCTATCTCGACGCCCTGCCGGATTGCGCGGCGGGCCTCAAGGTATCCATGGAGCTCGGCAGCCCCGAGGCTGTCAAGGGCGCCGTGGAGGCAGGCATGGGGGTCTCCATCGTGTCCAAGGCCACGGTACAGAAGGAGCTCAAGCTCGGCACGCTGGCGGCCCTGGCACTCGACCCGCCTTTGGTTCGCCCGTTCTCGTTCGTGCACCAGAAGCAGAAGTTCAAGCTCAGGGTGATGGAAGAGCTGCTGGAGTTCGCGCGTGCGTACTGTAAGAACCACCAGTCCTACGATTTGGACTGAGCGCGCGGCGTCGCCCCGGCCTGGGCGTACATGCTCCCCCCGAATCTAATCCAAGGACAGCCGTCCAGCGCGGACGAGCGTCGGCTCTTGCGGCGCTTCCGCGGACTCGACGCATCGGCGCGCCAGATGCTGCTCGCCTTCGCGGATTTCCTCGCCGAGCGCGGTACCGTCATGACCGACGCCGCCGCAGCCGACCCCCTGCCGGAGCCCGCGCCCGAGCCCCGGCCGGCGGCGGAGACCGTCGTCGCAGCCATCAAGCGCCTGCGGCGCAGCTATCCGATGCTGGACAGCGGTACAATGCTGCAGGAGACCTCGCAGCTTATGGCGGCCCACATCCTCCAAGGGCGTGAGGCAGCCGCCGTGATCGACGAGCTCGAGGCCCTGTTCGCGGCGCGCTTCGAGGCGCTCAAGGCAGACCGCGATCCGGGCGAAAGGCGCTGAGCGCGCGGTCCGTGTCGCAGGCGGTGTCGGTCTCCGTCGTTTGTGCATGAGCCGCCGTCAGCCCTGTCCGTCCGTCCCATAGCAACCCCTTTGCCAGCGCTTCAGCAGCAGCCCCTCGTGCCCCCTCGGGAGAATCAGCCTCCGCGCTCCACCAGTTACCCTATGCAGGTGCTGAGCGACTGGTTCCGGCGCCATTTCTCTGACCCGCAGATCATGGTGCTGGCGGTGTCGGTCGCCGGCATCGTGGCCATCGTGCTCCTGCTTGGGCAAATGTTGGTGCCGGTGCTGGCCAGCATCGTCGTCGCCTATTTGCTGGAAGGCTTCGTGTTGCTGCTGGAGCGCCGCGGCTGGCCGCGCCTGGCGGCGGTGGTGCTGGTGTTCATGCTGTTCCTGGTCTTCGTGATCTCGGTGCTGGTGGGCGTACTGCCGTTGGTCTACCGCCAAGTGTCAGATCTGGTGCAGCAGCTGCCCCAGATGCTGGCACAGGGACAGCATCTCCTGATGGCGCTGCCGGAGCGCTACCCGGAGCTCGTCAGTGCTGCGCAGATCGATGCTGCCATGGACGCCATGCGTCAGGATGTGGTGGGCTACGGACAGACGCTGGTGTCGGTATCCCTATCCTCGCTGGTGGGCGTCATCACGGTACTGGTCTATCTGATCCTGATGCCGCTGCTCATCTTCTTCTTCCTGAAGGATAAGAACCTGATCCTCGGCTGGTTCCGTCGTTACCTGCCGCGCCACCGGGCCATCGCCGGCTCCGTCTGGCGCGATGTGGACCGCCAGCTGTCCAACTACGTGCGCGGCAAGTTCTGGGAGATCCTCATCGTCTGGGCCGTGAGCTTTGCCACCTTCACGGCGTTCGGGCTCAACTATGCGATGCTGCTCGCGCTGCTTGTGGGACTGTCGGTGATCATTCCGTACATCGGCGCGTCCGTGGTCACGGTACCCGTGATGCTCATCGCGTGGTTCCAGTGGGGCTGGGGTGCGCAGTTTCTCTGGCTTACCGCGTCTTACCTGATCATTCAGGCGTTGGACGGAAACGTGCTGGTCCCCTTGCTATTCTCGGAGGTGGTGGACCTGCACCCAGTGGCCATCATCGTTGCGATTCTCGTGTTCGGCGGCATTTGGGGGTTTTGGGGCGTCTTCTTCGCCATCCCGCTCGCCACCGTGGTCCAGGCCATCCTCACCGCTTGGCCACGGGCGGGGGAGGGCGCCGACGCCGGCGTGGCCGAAACACCCGGCGGCTGAGTCGGGCGTGCCTCCTGCTCCGGGCGCTTGGCGCGGCCGGCCGGCGACCTCCTGGGGAGATGCTGCTTGATTGGGCATCCTGCCCAAAAATCAGACGGAGCCGGGCCTGTGCAGACATTGGGCGGTTTCCCGGCTCCTTCATTGTCAGCGACTTGCGTCGCCGAAAATGGCGGGGCGTCCTGCCCCGCACGGGAAGCGCCAATGAAGCGGCGCTTCCCCAACGCTTTTCGCCGTAAAACTGATCCGACCGACAAGGACCCGACATGCTCCAGTTGATCCTCGGCTTGGTGCTCTTTCTAGGCACCCATTCTGTGTCCATCGTGCGGCCAGACCTGCGTGCGCAGGTTGTGGCCCGCGCAGGCGAGATACCCTGGAAGCTCGTCTACGGTGTGCTCTCCGTCATCGGACTGGTGCTCATCGTCCTGGGGTATGGGGCGATGCGTGCCACAGATCCGGTGCTGCTGTACACGCCCCCTGTCTGGCTGCGCCATGTGTCCCTGCTGCTGATGCTGCCGGCGTTCTCGCTGTTGCTGGCGGCCTATCTGCCGGGCCGCATCCAGCGTGCGGTCAAGCACCCGATGCTCCTCGCCGTGAAGATCTGGGCCACCGCGCACCTGCTCGCCAACGGCACGCTCGCGGACGTACTGCTGTTCGGCAGCTTCCTCGCGTGGGCTGTGGCGGACCGCATCTCGTTGAAGCGCCGGGTGCAGCCGACGGTGCCTGCTGCACCCGCCGGGCGGTGGAACGACCTCATTGCCCTCGCCGGCGGACTCTTCCTTTACGTGGCCTTTCTGCTGTTCCTGCACCGCTGGCTCATGGGCGTCTCGCCCATCGGCTGAAGCGGCTTACTATCTGGGGCGAAATTGCGGCCGGGCCGCGGAGGATGGGCTCAGAGTTTTGCTCGGAACTTGTCGACGAAGTGCATGATCCCGAGCAGTGGGTGCCGCAGGGGCATCCGCGGACCGGCGTAGCGCATCACCTCGACAATACGCCCGCGCCGGCTGTCGCTGTAGCAGTGCACGGTGCATGCATTGCAGGGCATCTTGGTCTCGCCGAAGACGCAGACGTCGAGCCGCTGGTTGGCGTAGCGGAGCAATTCGGTGCAGTCCGGACAGTCGCGTGCGCGTTCGGTGCCGTGGTGGTCCCGGCAGTAGATGGCGATCATCGCCGCAATCGTGCGGCGCTCGCGCTCAATGCGCCGCCCCTGGTTGGCAGGGCGCAGGCCGGCGGCACGTGGGGGACGGGTTCGCATTTGCATGGCGCCATTATGCGAGCCCGGACGCAATCCGGGTTGATGATTGTCAACGAAATCTGACATCAAGCACGCTTGACGGTCGCCCGCGGCGCCGATGGCCGTCTGTGGTCCATTTGCAAGCCTTTACCCAACAGCGCTTCGACCATGTCTAACCTGTACCTAAGGACGTCCCCCCAATGAGCAAAACTACCCTGGTGCTCGTGCTGCCGCTCATCGTGACGGGCTGCGCATATCAACCCTATCCGGAGCTCCCGGACGACATCGCGGCGCAGACAGCGCCGGGCGCGCGCCAACTGGCCGCCCCGGGGGAGGGCGGCACCGATGGGGCGGCTGTCGATGAGACTGCATCCGCCCGTGCCGCCAACGTCTCCGACGTCGCCCGGCGCGAGGCCCAGCTAGCCCCAGTCTCCCAAGAGGTCGTACCGCCGCCGCCGGACCCGGCGAGCCTACAACCGGCGGACAGCCGTGAGCTCAAGATCCTGCTCGGTCAGCGCCGCTTCGAGTACTACGAGGACGAGCAGGTGGTCTGGTCGGGCAAAGTTTCGGCCGGGGTCGAAGAGCATCCGACCCCGCGCGGTGAGTTCCGGGTCACCGCCAAGGACATCGACAAGCGTTCGGGCAGCTACACCAATTACTTCAACTGGCCGACGCCCATGCCCTATGCGCTGCAGTTCAATGGGCCCTACTGGGTGCATGAGGGTTATGTGCCCAACGAGAATGCCTCCCACGGCTGTGTGCGTCTGCGCCACGACGATGCCAAATTCGTCTATGCGCGTATGCAGGTCGGTGACCCTGTGACCGTGGTGGAGTGACTTCGGGGCGTGCATTCATGCAGCGCTGGGTGATGTACGTCGACACGGATGCCTTCGACCCCGCTGTGGAGCAGCGCTTGGGCCAACTCGCCGGCGAACTGGCGCAGACCACCCATGCCGCCCGGGTTGCCGGCGATGTCGTGACCCTCAAGGTGCGCTGTGCCGGCTTCGAGACCTACACCCGCAAGCGCCGACTCCCAGCACCGACTCCCAGCACAGACGGACAGCGAGCGCGTGCTGCTTGCCGAGGCTGTTAGAATCGCGAGCCCGACGCACCTCGGCCGGAGCCTCTCATGCTGCTCACAAATATCGTCCTTGTCATCGCCGTCATTTTGATGATCGCCATCGCCATCGGGCTGTCGCGGGATGGCTCCGGGAAGCCTGACAGCCGCGGACGGCGTCAGCAGGTCCGCATCACCGATGCCGACAAAAAGAGCGACGACGACCGCTGACACCTCCGAGTTCATAAGACCACGGCGCCGCTTAGACGCAGCGTATTGCAATGCGCGCGCAGTCCCCAGACGGGCGGGCCGGCCACAACCGCGCTGTTCCCAGGGATCGCAGTCACGGTAAAATTGCGCGGTTATGGATCTGAACTTTCTGCCCTTCGAACAGCCGGTCGCGGAGCTTGAGGCCAAGATCGAGGAGCTCAAGCACGTCGGCGACGACAACGAAATCAACATCGCCGAGGAGATCGAGCACCTCCAAGTCAAGAGCCGGGCGCTGACGGAGCAGATCTTCTCCGGCCTCACGCCGTGGCAGATCTCCCAGCTCTCCCGCCATCCGCTCAGGCCCTACTTCCTCGACTACGCTCGGCGTATCTTCGAAGACTTCCAGGAGCTGCACGGCGATCGCGCCTTCGCGGACGACCAGGCCATCGTCGGCGGCCTGGCTCGGCTCGAGGGGCGCTCCGTCGTGGTCATGGGTCACCAGAAGGGCCGCGACACCAAAGAGAAGATCCAGCGCAACTTCGGCATGCCGCGGCCGGAAGGGTACCGCAAGGCGCTCCGGCTGATGTCGCTCGCCGAGCGCTTCGGTCTGCCCATTTTCACCTTCATCGATACGCCAGGCGCCTATCCCGGCGTCGGCGCCGAAGAACGCGGCCAGAGCGAGGCCATTGCCCGCAACCTGCAGGTGATGTCGACGCTACGGGTTCCCATCGTCTGCACCGTCACCGGCGAGGGCGGCTCGGGCGGCGCGCTCGCCATCGGCGTCGGCGACCGACTCATCATGCTGCAGTTCAGTACCTACTCCGTTATCTCGCCGGAGGGTTGTGCGTCCATTCTCTGGAAGAGCGCCGACAAGGCCCAGCTCGCCGCCGAGGCCATGGCCATCACCTCCTCACGCCTCTACGACCTGGGTCTGGTGGATGCCGTGGTTCCCGAGCCCCTGGGCGGGGCGCATCGGGACGTCGACGCTATGGCAGGCGCCTTGCGCGATACCCTCATCGAGGCCTTGGGCGAGCTGGAGGCCCTGTCCATGGACCAGCTGCTGGCTGCCCGCTACGATCGACTGCGCAGCTACGGCCGGCTCAAGGACTGACCGTCACCGCCCGGAGGCGCCTGCCATCTCGCCATGCGGGCCGCTGATCAGCTAACACCCGCGCGCCTCGCCGAGGCGCTGGCTCCCGCCGCGGGCCGGCCGCTATGGATCGCCTACAGCGGTGGGGCCGACTCCCATGTCCTGCTGCACGCCGCAGCGGGGCTGCGGGAGTGCCTCGCGCTGGACCTGCGCGCGGTACACGTCCACCACGGCCTGCACCCGGCGGCGGATGCCTGGGCCGCACACTGCGAGGGCGTCTGCGCACGGCTCGCCATCCCGCTCAAACTGCTCCGGCTCGAGCTGCAACCGAGTGCGGGCGAGAGCATCGAGGCTGCGGCACGCGAGGCCCGCTACGGCGCCTTCCGTACGCTGCTTCGAGAGGGTGAGGTGCTTGCCACCGGCCAGCATCGCGACGATCAGGCCGAGACCCTGCTGCTGGCACTGCTGCGCGGCGCGGGTGTGCATGGCCTTGCTGCCATGCCCGCCCGCACTGAGCTCGGCGCCGGGGTGCTCTTGCGGCCGCTGCTGGATCTGCCCCGGGCCGCTCTCCTCCGGTATGCCCAGAGCCATGGACTTGAGTGGGTGGAAGATCCGAGCAACACCGATGCTCGCCTGGACCGCAGCCGCTTGCGACAACTGGTCATTCCGAGGCTGCGTGAGCGCTGGCCCGCCTTAGACCGCACCCTCGCACGCTCCGCGGCGCACTGCGCCGAGGCAGCGGCCTTGTTAGACGACTTGGCCGATCAGCTGCTGGCGGGGCTGAGAGTGGATGCCCCCGGCGCACTGTCCATCAGCGCCCTCCGGCGGCTGGACGCGCCGAGACAACGATTGGTGCTGCGGCGTTGGCTCGATCGCCAGGGGCTCGCGCCACCGGATACAGCGCGTCTGCGCCGCATTGCCGAAGAGCTGCTGGTCGCCCGTGCCGACAGCCAGCCACTGGTCGCCTGGCCCGGCTGCGAGGTCCGTCGCCACCGGGATGAATTGTATGCACTGGCGCCGCTGCCAGCGCCCCCGACGGCTGGAACACGGATGCTGCCGTTGCCCAACGACAGCTCGCTGTCACTGCCACCTCCGCTCGGAACCCTGAAATGGGTGCTGGACGACGCCTCGGCGTCGGCGCAAGTGAGTGTGTGCTTTGGTGTCGGAGGTTTGCGCTGTGCGCGTCCGGGGCGCCCCGCGGCGGACCTGAAGACGCTGTTCCAAGAAGCCGGGGTGCCGGCTTGGCTGCGGCCGCAGGTGCCGTTGCTTTGCCTGGACGGCGCACTTGCCGGTGTCGGCGGCGTCCGGCTCTGTGGCACCGGGCTCCTGCAGCTCGCTTGGGAAGGCCATCCCTGGGGCGGGCAGGGCTGGTTCAACCCGCTCCTGAAAAAAAAGGGGTCAGAGCCGAATGGCGCTAACTTAAGCGTTTCCGTGCCCGGATCAG
>NZ_JAIFKJ010000350.1 GCF_019695415.1 Thiohalocapsa sp. | reverse complement strand
ATACGCGTGCAACAAGGCGCGTCACGGGCGCAGCCCCGCCGGCGCGCGAACTCCTCGGCGTAATAGGCCCAGAGCCCTTTGCGCTCACCCTGGTGCAACACCAGCCTGCTGTTGTCGCCGGCGCTGCCGGCGGGCGTTATCGGCGCAGCAGGCGGGAGCGACGCGGCCGCTTCGGCGGCCGTGGTCGGGCTGCGGGGCGCCTCGATGGTGGGTGCGACGACGCCGCTGGCCGCGGTGGGCGCGCCCGCCGTGGTGTTAGTCTGGACTGCGGTGACTGCCGCGGTCCTCTGCGGAGTCGGCCGTGCCGGGCGCGGCGCCGGCGTTGCCGCCGCCTGGATCGTCGTTGCCGGCGTCGTCGTCGCCGGGACCGTCGCTCGGCTCGGGGCTCGCCACGGCTCGCTGGCTTCGCTCGCGACGTCGGCGGCTGCCGTCGCGTCCGCGGCCTGCGCAGTGGCCGAGCCGCCAGTGGCGTCCACACCGTCGGCTGTGACCGTTGTTGCCACGTCGCCCAGATTTCCGCCGGCCGAGGTCTCCGTATCGGCCTCGCCCTCGAACTCCGCGAGCACAGGCACATCTGCGCGGACCTTGTCCCGCGCCGCGATCCACGCCGAGGACAGAGAGCTCAGCGAGATGAGGAGCTGGTTCTCGTACTCCGACGTGTACTCGATGCGCTTCTCGTCGGGCGTGCCCGGATTGGTGAGTACGAAGGCCTGCAAGGCGACGATGGCGCCGTCGCCGCGCTCGACGATACCCGTCTCTACCTGCATGCGCGGCGGCGCAAGGGCGCTGCCCAGCGCCTGGGCCTGGGGCAAATCGGGCGGCAGCGGACGCTCCAGCAGCAGGCGGTTGGCATCAGCAGTGGTGATCTCCCAGCCCTTGGTGCGGGCCGCCGCCATCGCGACGGCGCGGGCGTCCTGCATGCGCGCCCCGGGGAGCACCACCTGCGGCAGCTTGGAGATGTCGCCGATGTAGACCTTCTCTTCGCCGGGCACGGAGCCGCCGAGGCTCGCGCAGCCGCCAAGGGCAAAGGCAAACAGTAGAACAAGGGGCAGGCGAAAGGGCTGCACGCAAAGAGACTTCACAGACGGGCTCCGGCGAACGGGTCAGTTGGGTCACGCTGCGGCCCTGCGGCGCCGCACAGCGCTACCATGAAAAGCATGAGAGCTTAGCACAATGCCCGTCCGCACAGGGTGTTAGCCCGGCCGCGCACAGAGCCATTGTCGGGCTTTCCTCGGATACAGCCCAGTATCCAGCCCCAGCGAATCGGCATAGCGCCCGGGCAACGGGCGGCCCCGCGGCGCGGGGCAGGCGCGGCCTCAGGCGTCTTCGATGAGCTCCACGGCGTTGGCATCCGGGTCCCGGCAGAACAGCGCACGCCGCCCGGAGCGACTCAGGCTGTAGGGGATGCCAGCTGCGTCTAGGCGAGTGACGACGGCGTCGAGGTCGGTAATCCGCAGCGCCACATGCCGGTCGCGGCCGCCGTGCGCGGGGCGCCCCGTCGTGGGGTCGGGGCTCGGCAGCTCCAGCAGATGAATCTGCTGCGGGCCGATATCCAGCCAGGCGCCGGCAAAGGCCATGTCCGGGCGCTCGGGGGATACCGGCAGGCCCAGGATGTCCCGATAGAACCCGAGCGCCCGCTCGGTGTCCGCCACCAGCAGGCTCACGTGATGCATGCCGGATACGAGCGCCATGTGCTCGGCCTCCTTATGGTTTCGCGGCGATGGATGCATCGCCTATACTGTCGGTTTGCGTGTTCGGTCTTGTCCTGCCCGGGTCCTGGCGCAGGCTGTCGCCGCGCCGCCCGGGCCATGTTGGCCTCAACCGACCCGCTCCCAGGACCGCCCCGCGCCTGTTCGCGCCCCAGCCAGCGCAAGCATGAATCCGCGACTCGACCGCCTGCAACCCTACCCGTTCGAGAAGCTCGGCGCACTGCTGGCGGACGCAGCACCGCCTGCGGGGCTTGCACCCATTCGGCTCTCCATTGGCGAGCCCAAGCATCCCACGCCGGACTTCATTGCCGAGACACTAGCCGAGCATCTGGACGGCCTGGCCACGTATCCGGCCACCCGCGGCGCACCCCTGTTGCGCGAGGCAATCGCCGACTGGCTGTCCCGCCGCTTCGCGCTGCCCGCCGGCAGTCTGGATGCGGAACGCCACGTGCTGCCCGTGAACGGCACCCGCGAGGCGCTGTTCGCCTTCGCGCAGGCGGTGGTTGGCGCGGACCGTGGGGCTTTGGTGCTGCTGCCCAATCCGTTCTACCAGATTTACGAGGGCGCGGCGCTCCTGGCAGGTGCCGAGCCCCACTACTTGCCGTGCACCGCCGAGACCGGCCATCAGCCGGATTTCGACGCCGTGGACGCCGATACTTGGGCCCGCTGCGAGCTGCTTTACATCTGCTCACCAGGCAATCCGAGCGGTGCGGTGCTTGAGCAGACGGCGCTCATGCGGCTCGTCGACCTTGCTGAGCGCCACGACTTCGTCATCGCCGCGGACGAGTGCTACAGCGAGCTGTACCCGGACGAGTCCCGGCCGCCCGTGGGGCTGCTGCAGGCTGCGGCTGCCATGGGCAACCTTGACTTCCGCCGCTGTATCGTCTTCCACAGCCTGTCCAAGCGCTCCAACGCACCTGGACTGCGCTCAGGGTTCGTCGCCGGCGACGCGGAGGTTATCCGGCGTTTTCTCGCGTATCGCACCTACCACGGCTGCGCCATGGCGCTGCCGCAGCAGCATGCAAGTGCCGCCGCCTGGCGCGACGAGGCGCATGTGGTGGAGAATCGCCGGCTGTACCGCGAGAAGTTTGATGCGGTGCTGGCCATCCTGCCGCAGATGCTGGATGTCGAGCGACCGGCCGGCGGATTCTATCTCTGGCCGCGAACACCGCTGGACGACGCCGAATTTGCCCGCCGCCTCTATGCCGAGCAGAACGTCACCGTGCTGCCGGGCAGCTATCTCTCCCGGCCCACCGCGGCCGGCGACCCTGGGGCCGGGCGGGTGCGCATGGCGCTGGTCGCCCCCCTCGCCGAGTGTGTCGAGGCGGCCCAGCGTATCGCGAGCTTCTGCCGAGGGCTTTGAGCCGGCGACATGCCGCCAGAGCTGGCTTGGCGGATAGGCCCGCGCCACGAAAAGTCTTTTCCGCACTACACCGCATCACTGAGGAACCCCTTATGTCCGACACCCAAGCCGTCATCGAAAAGGCCTTCGAGCGCCGCGCCGAGATCACCCCCCGCAACGTCGAGACTCTGGTGCGCGACGCCGTGCTTGACACCATCGACCGACTCGACCGCGGTGAGCTCCGCGTCGCCGAGAAGACCGACGGCAGCTGGGTAGTGAACGACTGGGTGAAGAAGGCCGTGCTGCTCTCTTTCCGTATCGAGGACAATCAGTTCATCAAGGGCGGCTTCACCAACTACTACGACAAGGTACCGTCCAAGTACGCGGACACCAACTCTCGGGAATTTCGCGACGGCGGCGTGCGCGTGGTGCCGCCGGCGACAGCGCGACGCGGCAGCTACATCGCGCCCAGCTGCGTACTGATGCCGAGCTATGTCAACATCGGCGCCTATGTGGACTCCGGCACCATGGTGGACACCTGGGCCACTGTCGGCTCCTGTGCGCAGATCGGCAAAAACGTGCACTTGTCCGGCGGGGTGGGCATCGGCGGCGTATTGGAGCCGGTGCAGGCGGCGCCCACGATCATCGAGGACGACTGCTTCATCGGCGCCCGCTCCGAGATCGTCGAGGGCGTCATCGTCGGTCAGGGGGCGGTCATCTCCATGGGCGTCTACATCGGCCAGAGCACCAAGATCTACAACCGCGAGACCGGCGAGATCAGCTACGGCCGGGTGCCACCGGGCGCCGTCGTGGTGCCGGGCAACCTGCCCTCCAAAGACGGCAAATACAGCCTCTACTGCGCCGTCATCATCAAGCAGGTGGACGAGAAGACCCGCGGCAAGGTTGGCATCAACGAGCTGCTGCGGGATATTTGAGGCGGAAGGCCCAAGGGCCGAGGGCCGAGGCGCTGGGCCGCACGCAGGCAAGCCTCAGCCC
>NZ_JAIFKJ010000452.1 GCF_019695415.1 Thiohalocapsa sp. | reverse complement strand
AGCACAACCTTGCCAAGGTTGGGGTCGCGAGTTCGAGTCTCGTTTCCCGCTCCAGATAAACGAAAAACGGCGGCCTTTCGGCCGCCGTTTTCGTTTTCGCCCTTTCTCATTCACCGCTGCGTCTGTGTGACGGGCATAGATACATCGCACGACCGTTTTGGGTTTGTGGCGCGAAGAACCTGCTGACGCCTTTTCTCTTCCTCGAACCTCGCCCCTCGAAACTCGCCCCTAGAACCTCGCTGCTCTCCCCGTACCTCGCATTCGCGGCAGCCGCGGGGCCGATCATGGCAGGCGCTCGCGCAGCGCGGCGAGCTCGGTCTGGAGTGAGGCCACCTGCCGCTCCAGATGCTCCACCCGCTCGGCGAGGGCGCCATCTCCGCCCGTGGCCGCGGCTGCCGGCCGCGTCAGCTCCTCCAGTTTCGGCTCACCACAGAGCAGGTGGGCGAAGCGCTGCTCCCGGGTGCCGGCCTGTCGCGGCAGCTCGCGCACCAGCGGCGGCTCGTGGTGGATCAGGCTTTCCAGCGTCTCGTGTACGGTGGCGAGGTCCGGCAGGTCCGCGAGTCGTGCGGCGTTGGTGCGCAGCTCACCGGGCGTCTGCGGGCCTCGCAGCAGGAGTGCGCAAAGCAGGCCCAGCTGGCGGCGGTCGAGCATGTAGGTGCCGGCGAGCTTGTGGTCGTAGCGCTCGGTGCGGCCGCTGAAGCTCGCGTGGATCAGCCCGCGGTCGCGGAGCTGGTTCACGGTGTGGCCCACGTCCCCCGGCGTCAGCTGCATCACGGGGTGGCGCGCGCTCTTCTGGTTGCACGCGGACACCAGTGCATTGAGCGTGAGCGGATATTGGTCCGGTGTCGTGCGCTGCTTCTCCATCAGGCAGCCGATCACGCGGGCTTCGATGGGGCTCAGTAGTGGCTCGGGTTGGTCGTTGTTGTGGTCGTGCATGTTGGTCGTCGTACCCCGGTGCGGCCACGGCCGTGCGCCGCGCCGGATAACAAGTTACCGGCTTCCGTTCATCGCGCCACATCTTCCCAGATGTTGCATGTCTCGGGCAGGTAGTGGGCGACGCCCTCGAGGATGCCGGCGGCGTAGTAGCCGTTCATGCCGTAGAAGTCTCCCTTCGCCTGGTACAGCCGATCGGGGTAGCCGGCGGCCTCGGCGAGACCGGCGGCGTCTGCGCGCACGTCTGGAGTGGCGTTGGCCACGAGCACGGCATTGATGGGGCCCGTCAGCATGGCCAGGTCGTTGCCGCTGTCGCCGGCGCAGACGGTGTGCTCCGCCGTCAGACCCTCGTGCTCGACCAACCATTGTACGGCGGTGAGCTTGCTCGCGGCCGCCGGCAGTACGTCGAGGAGGCCCGTGCCGGCATGCTCGTCGAGACTCCAGATCAGATTGGCAGCGACCCCCTCGTGTACGAAGCGCGCTTCGATCTCTGCCAGGCGTGTGGGGCGGTCCCAGTCCTCGGGTGTGTAGTAGCTGAGCTTGCAGGGGCCTTGCTTGGCCGGCTCTTGCAGCAGCAGCCCCTCGATGTCGGCGATCATGCGATGCAGCGTCTGGCCGTCGCGCCCACCCCAGCTCGCGGCGATCTGCTGCTGCCAGTCGTGCTGCGGCAGCCAGGTGTCGTCCTCTACGCGGTAGATGCTGGTGCCGACGTCGCCGATGAGATAGTCGGGCACTGGAATCTTGAATTCCGCGATGGCTTGGTCCACCAGCGCGTGATGGCGGCCCGTCACATAGGCCACTCGGACTTCGGGATGGGCAGCCAGTGCCCGGAAGCGGGGCCTGGCGCTGGTGGACTCCGGTTGGGAGCCGTTCGGCAGCAGCGTGCGGTCCAGGTCGGTGCAGATGAGAATGGCGCCGTCGCGTGCGGACATCTTGCCCCCTTTCATGCTGGTCGGTTGCGGTGAATGACGCCGCCCGACATGCCGGTGCCGGGCGTGCGCGGCGGCCTTCAGGCCGTGCCCTCCAGCGCCGGCTCCCTGGGCACCTGGCAGGCTTCGAAGAAGCGATAGTGCTCGATGGCCTCCATGATGCCGGCGGCGTAGGGTGCCTCGGCGAAGTAGATGCCCTCGGTGTCGATGAGCTGGGAGAGCTCCTCGTGGTGGCGGTTGGCGACCACCACCGCGAGGGTGTTGCCGCGCATCATATCCTCGTCGGCGCCGCTGCCGCCGGCCGCCAGGCAGTGCTCCAGCGGGATGCCCCATTGGTCGGCCACATAGCGCAGCGCCAGGCCCTTGGAGGCGCGCGCCGGCACCACGTCCAGGAACTGCCCGAACGATAAGTTCAGGTGCACGTGCAGGTCCGCCTGGTGCAGCAGGCTGGCGATCTCATCCAGGCTGGGCGAGACTTCCGGGTCGATGTAGAAGCTCACCTTGAAGCGGCTCTGCTCGGTGCGGGGCTGGCGCTCGATGCCGGGCAGGTCGGCGAGGGCATCTCGTACCCGCCGTGGATACCAAAGGTAGTCGATATAACGCGACCAAGCGAAATCCCGCGTCAACTGCGGGGCATAGTAGATCTCGGTGCCGAGCCCGGTGATCAGGACGTCGGGGCGGGGGATGCCGTAGCGGCGCATGGTGGCCAGCGCCGAGTCCAGCCGCCGGCCGGTGGCGATGCCGAAGCTGGTGCACTTGCGGTTCTCGCGGATGACGCGGATGAAATCGGCGAGGGCGTCCGGATCGCCAAGCAGATTTTGGTCCAGATCGGTGAAGATGGCGCGGTCGTGGTAGAGCATGGGCCGGCGCGTGACGGGCGCCCGCGGCGGCGGCTCCACCCGCTCCAGCAGCGGGCCGATGGCGTTCATGTAGCTCTCGGCGTGGGCCTGCCAGGAGTAATGCTGCTTGACGCCGTTGACCCCGTTCTTGGCGTACTGTCGCCAGCGGTTGCGGTCGCTCAGGATCTTGAGCAGGGCCTTGGTGATGTCCTGCGCATCCAGCGGGTCGATGAGGATGCCGTTGGAGCAGTGCTTGACGATGTCGATGGGCCCGCCGTCCTCGGTGGCGACGATGGGCAGGCCGCTGGCGGCGGCCTCGATGAGCGTGAGTCCGAAGGGCTCGGTGAGGGCCGGGTTGATGAACACGCCGCGGGAGGCGGCCGCGAGCTGGTAGAGGATCGGCACTTCGTCCGAGCTGTGGTGCTTGGGGTAGGCAACCCGTCCGTACAGATCGAATAGGTCGATGAGGATGAGGATATCCGTCAGCACCTGCTGGGCGCCGGCGTCCAGCTCGCGGATGTCGTCGCGGTTGCCGGCGACGATCACCAGATTGGCCAGATCCTGCAGTTCTTTGGATTCGCCATAGGCCTCAACGAGGGTGGCGATGTTCTTGCGCTCGTCCGGGCGTGAGAGCGCCAGGATCATGGGCCTGCCAGGCTGGTGCAGGAAACGCCCGAGCTCCTGGCGCATGGGGGCGCGCTGCTCGGTGCCGTCGGGCGGGTGAAAGCGCTTCAGGTCGGTGCCCGGCGGAATGACACTCATGCGATCGGGCTGGTAGTGATCGTAGAGGCCGTATTGCTCTTCGATTTCCTGCGTGGTGCTGGTGATGACCAAGGCCGCGGCGGCGAGGGTTTCTTCTTCGGCGTTGATGCGCCGGTCCATGTTGTAGCGCGCGTCGATGGCCTCCTGCTTGATGCCGGAGGCGAGCAGGCGCTGGCGCTTGACCCGGCCCAGCGAGTGTCCGGTATGCACCAGCGGCACGCCGAGCTGCGCCGTGAGCCGGGCACCCACATAGCCCGCGTCGGCGTAGTGGCTGTGCAGCAGCTGCGGCAGGCTGTCCTGCTCGCGCAGAAAGCCCAGCATGTTGTCCGAGAAGGCGTCCAGGTGGTCCCAGAGCTGCTCCTTCGGCAGGTAGCCCGCAGGGCCCGCCTCGATGCGCACGATGCGCGCGCCGTTGCCGAGGTCCTCCAGGGGCTCTGCGTAGTCGCGGCCCACGTTCGGATCGTCCACCAGCCGTGTGAAGAGGTCCACCCGCGCCACGTCATCCCGCGCCGCCAGTGCCCGCGCGAGCTCCACCACGTAGAGCGTCTGCCCGCCGGTATCTGCATCCCGGCCGAGCTCCAGGCTCTGGCCGCGGATCAGGCCGTGGACGCTGATGAGGGCGATGTAGAGGGGGCGACGGTCGTCGGGCATGGTGTCATGGCTGGCACTGAAATCGGGCTATCAGCCTAACGCCTGGCGGCCGTTGTCTCCAGTGGCGTCTTGGCCGATGGCGGCATCGTCGCCCGCGAAAGTCAGGTCTAAGACGCACATGCTGACAATGTTGTTCTCGATCTCGCGGGCGGCACGGCACCCGCGTCAGGCTGGCTGTGCGTCCTCGCCGAGGGCTTTCACGTAAACCTTGGAGTTACGCCGCGCGTTGTATGCCGCCTGCCGCGCTGGCGGTAGAGCATCGACGCCGGCGGGCTCGAAGCCGCGCTCGCGGAACCAGTGCGCGGTCTGGGTGGTGAGGACGAATAGGTGGGTCAGCCCGCGCTCGCGGGCCAGGGCCTCCATGTGCGTAAGCAGCCGATCGCCGCGGCCACGG
Source organism: Thiohalocapsa sp. (assembly GCF_019695415.1). Lineage (GTDB taxonomy): Bacteria > Pseudomonadota > Gammaproteobacteria > Chromatiales > Chromatiaceae > Thiohalocapsa. The sequence goes on along the minus strand of NZ_JAIFKJ010000452.1, from coordinate 6,671 downwards.
GTGCGGTAATCCGGGTGCACGACCACACAGGCCAGCTCCCCGATCTGCGCCTCGGGCCAGCAGAACAAGGCCGCACAGGACACCACGGTGCCGTCGCGCTCGGTGACGCGGAAGCGGTCGATGACCTCTTCCAGATCTTCGCGCGGGCGGGGCACCAGCACGCCGGCGCGCTCCAGCGGCTCGAGCAGGGCGCGAATACCCGGAATGTCGTCAATGCGGGCAGGCCGCAGCTCCTCGAAGGGCCGGTCGGAGACGAGGGTGCCGGCGCCGTCGCGGGTGAAGAGCTCCTGCAGCAGCGCGCCGTCCTGCGCCCGCGGAATCAGATGCACGCGGCGGATGCCGCTGCGGCAGGCGTCGGCGCTCGCGCGCAGCGCCTGTGCCAGCTCCTCCGGCGGCTCCGGGTCGCCGGCGAGCAATGCGTCGACGTCGCTGGCCAGCAGATTCGAGGCGGCTCGACCCTCGGCATCGGTGACGCCGTTGCCCTCCACCAGAAAGATGAGCTTGTCTGCTGCCAGCGCTACCGCGGCGGCACGGGCCACGTCGGCAGCCGCCAGATTGAACACCTCGCCCGTCGGCGAGTAGCCGATGGGGGGCATCAGCGCGACGGCGCCGGCGTCCAGTGACGCACGCAGGGCCTCGCGGTCGATGCGTCGCACCTTGCCGGTATGCTGATAGTCCACGCCGTTCAGCACGCCGATGGGCCGTGCGATGACGAAGTTGCCGGAGGCCACGGGGATGCGCACGCCGGCCATGGGGGAGTTGGCGAGGCCCATGGAGAGCAGTGCCTCCAGCTCCACGCGGGCGCTGCCGGCGGCCTCCTTGACGCAGCTTAGGGCCGCATCGTCGGTGATGCGCACGCCACCGACATAGTGCAGCTCGGCGCCGCGCTCGGCGAGACGGCGCTCGATCTGCGGGCGGGCGCCGTGCACCAGCACCAGCCGGATGCCCAGCCCGTGCAGCAGGGCGATGTCGTGCACCAGGGTGGGTAGATCGGGGTCATCGAGGGCCTCGCCGCCGAAGACGATGACGAAGGTATGCCCGCGGTGGGCATGGATGTAGGGCGTGCACTGACGGAACCAGTGCGCGAAGGGGGTGGCGTTGTTGTTGTTGGCTGACACGGCTTGATTGCTGCGGGCACGGCTGTGGCGAAAGCATCACTGTGCGTAGAGAGGAGCACAGCCTAATCGCATCGGCGCCGACTCGGTGCTGCCCGCAATCCGGCCCAAGCTTGCTCAGGCGATTGCGCAGCGAGTGCGGCGTCATGTCGAGCGGCTCGGCCGGGGCGGTGCGGTTCTAATGGATGGTTTCCAAGGCTTTGAGTATGTGACTTTTTTTGGGTGTCGTCCAACTCGGCTTGCGGCGGCCGGGGCGCCGATGTCAATGCCGTTTCCGCCGGGGCGTGCATGTCGGTCAGGCAGTGCTTGCCGTGGCGCTGCTTGAGAGTACCGCTGTGCAAGAACGGCCAGCTGAGGGCGCTGTCTGCGCGACGGATGCGCCGCGCCGCGATACCGGTGTTGTTCGTCGCTGTATGGCGGCGGGGTCGGTGCGCGGTATTGGGCGGGCAAGATCGGGTGATCTTTGCCAGGGATCGGGCGTTGGCACAGAATAGCGGGATGTCCGCGCCGCTCGCCGTGCGCCGTCGCAAGCTTTCGCCGCTGTCATCATGCATCTTCACGAGTTTCAGGCCAAGAGACTGCTCGCCGAGCGCGGTGTGCCCGTCCCTGTCGGGCAGGTGGCGGCCAGCGCAGAGGCCGCCGCGGCCGCGGCCCGCGCCCTCGGCGGCGCCGCCTGGGTGGTGACGGCGCAGGTGCACGCCGGCGGCCGCGGCAAGGCCGGCGGTATCCAGAGCTGCACCGATGTCCCGGCGGTGGCTGCGGCCGCGGCGGCACCCATAGGCCGCCGGCTCGTCCCCCACCAGACCGGCCCCCGCCGGCTGCCGGCGGGCCAGGTGCTGGGGGGGGGGGCCACCGACGTCGCACGGGAGCTCTATCTCGCTGCGCTGGTAGACCGCGCCGCCGGGCGGGTCGCCTTCATGGCTTCCGCCGCCGGGGGCATGGATATCGAGGCCGTTGCCGCCGAGACGCCGGAGCGCCTGCTGCTGACTCGCATTGAGCCGGCCGTGGGTCTGCTCCCCTGGCACGCGCGCCGGCTCGGCTACGCGCTTGGCCTGGAGCGGGCGCAGGTGGGCGTCCTTGGCAAGATCTTGGCCGGCCTCTACCAGCTGCTGCAGGATGCCGACGCGTCCCTGGTGGAGATCAACCCCTTGGTGGTCACCAGGGACGGGCAGCTTCTGGCCCTGGACGCCAAGGTGAATCTGGACGACAACGCGCTGTATCGCCACCCAGCGCTGGCGGAGCTGCGGGACGCGTCGCAGGAAGACCCGCGCGAGCTCGCCGCCGCCGCGCATCAGCTGAGCTACATCGCGCTCGACGGCGACATCGGCTGCATGGTCAACGGCGCCGGGCTTGCGATGGCCACCATGGATCTCGTGCAGCTCCACGGCGGCGCGCCGGCAAACTTTCTGGACGTGGGGGGCGGCACCAGCGCCGAGCGGGTGGCGGAGGCCTTCAAGCTGATCCTGAGCGATGGCCGCGTGCGCGCTGTGCTGGTGAATATCTTCGGCGGCATTGTCCGCTGTGACCTCATCGCCGAGGGCATCATCGCCGCGGCCAGGGAGGTGGCGCTGAGCGTGCCGCTGGTGGTGCGCCTGGAGGGCACCCGGGCCGACGAAGGCCTGGCGCTGTTGGCGGCGAGCGGGCTGGCCTTGCAGACCGCAAGCAGCCTCACCGACGCCGCCGAGCGGGCCGTGGCCGCGGCCGCCGCCGGGCCAGCCGCCTAACCAGACGCCCGACAGCCGCCGCACCGCCGGTCGGCACGGCGCCAGCCCCGAGGAGCATCCATGTCCGTACTCGTCGACGCAGACACCCGTGTCATCTGCCAGGGATTCACCGGCCGGCAAGGGACCTTTCACAGCGAGCAGGCGATCGCTTACGGTACCCAGCTGGTGGGCGGCGTCACGCCGGGCAAGGGCGGGCAGCGGCATCTCGAGCGGCCCGTATTCGACACCGTGCACGACGCGGTGGCCGAAACCGGTGCCGATGCCACCATGATCTATGTGCCGGCTGCCTTCGCGCCGGACGCCATCATGGAAGCCGCGGACGCAGGCATCCGCGTCATCGTCTGCATCACCGAGGGGATTCCGGTGCTGGACATGCTGCGGGTGCGCGCGGCGTTGGCGGGACGAGACGCTGTACTGATCGGCCCGAACTGTCCGGGCATCATCACCCCCGGCGCCTGCAAGATCGGCATCATGCCGGGCGCCATCCACAGCCCGGGGCGGGTCGGCATCGTCTCGCGCTCGGGCACACTCACCTACGAGGCCGTCTATCAGACCACGGCGGCCGGACTCGGGCAGAGCACCTGCATCGGGATCGGCGGCGATCCGATCCACGGCCTCGACTTCATCGACTGTCTCGATCTGTTCGAGCAGGACCCCCAGACCGATGCGATCCTGCTGGTAGGCGAGATTGGCGGCGATGCCGAAGAGCGCGCGGCGGCCCATGTCGTCGAGCGCATCAGCAAGCCGGTGGTGGCCTATATTGCTGGCGTCACGGCGCCGCCCGGTAAGCGCATGGGGCACGCGGGCGCCATTGTCAGCGGCAGCGCGGGCACCGCCGAAGGGAAGTTCACGGCGCTCGCCGCCGCTGGCGTGCAGATCGTGCGCTCGCCGGCAGAGATGGGGTCTGCTGTGGTGGCGCTGCTGGGCGCCTGAGGGGCGTTGCCGGCTAAGCGCCGACGACGCTCCGGCAACTCCACGTCGGTTCTGCGGAAGTTGCGGGTGCGCGCGGCTGGTGCCGAGGCCAGCGCACTCTTATACTGCCCCGCGTTGCCAGTCCCCAGCCCCTAACCGGAGGACCCAATGAAAAAGGTCGAAGCCATCATCAAGCCGTTCAAGCTCGACGACGTCCGCGAGGCCCTGTCGCAGGCGGGCATCACGGGCATGACAGCCATCGAGGTCAAGGGCTTTGGCCGCCAGAAGGGCCACACCGAGCTCTATCGCGGTGCCGAGTACGTGGTGGATTTTCTGCCCAAGGTGAAGATCGAGCTCGTGGTTGCCGACGATCAGCTGGACATCTGCGTGGATGCCGTCACCAAGGCGGCGCGCACGGGCAAGATCGGCGACGGCAAGATCTTCATCAGCACCATCGACCGGGTGGTGCGTATCCGCACCGGCGAGGAGAACGAAGCCGCCGTTTAACGGCGAGGCATGCGCATCGGGTAGGGTGGCCGCAGCGCATCGGCAGCAGCTGCGGGCTTGTGCTCCGAGCGGCGATCGCGACAGCGCATGGCAGCCGGGGAGCCCTGCGCTGTCGCACATGCGCGCAGTCAGTTTTCGTCGAGCCCGAGGTAGTCCCAGATGCGCCGTCCGAGGCTGACCTCCTCCGGCGGGACGGTATCGTCGATGAAACGACCTTCGCGCCGGTTCAGCTCAAGCACCCGTCTGGCATCGGCTGCGAGGTCGTTCTTGCCGAGGCGGTCGTAGGCCTCGATCAAAACCTCCAGCGCGTCGTCCACCGCAGAGGTGCGCTGGAAGCGCTCGATCACGTATTGCGCCCGGTTGGCGGCGGCCAGGTAGGCGCCGCGCTTCATGTAATACTCCGCGACATTGACCTCGCTCTTCGCGAGGTTGCTGCGCAGATAGAGCATGCGCTGGCGGGCGTCCGCGGCGTATTTGCTGTCTGGAAAGCGGCGGACGAGCTCGCCGAAATCCTCGAACGCGTCCAGTGCGGAGCCCGGGTCCCGCTGGGACTGATCCGTCGGCACGAAGCGATCGATAAAGCCCACGCTGCGGTTGTAGTTGACGATGCCTTTCAGGTAATAGGCGTAGTCAACGTAGGGGTTCTGCGGGTACAGCTTGATGAACCGGTCCGCGGCGGCAATGGCCTGCTCGGGCTCCTCTGATTTGTAGAACGCGTACGCGATGTCGAGCTGGCCCTGCATGGCGTAGCGCCCGAACGGGTAGCGCCGCTCGAGCTTCTCGTACAGCTCGATGGCCCGTTTGTAGTTGGCGCCGTCCATTTCTCGGGCGGCTCTGTTGTAGAGCTCGGCGGCAGTCCAGCCTTCGGTCTCATCGAACTCTTTGCCGATGATGCCGCAGCCGGATAGGCCGATGGCGAGCACAAGTATGGCGAGGACTGCGCGCATCGCGGAACGGATCGCAGGTGGCAAAACAGCCCACAATTGTAACGAATGTTGGTGACCAGCACAGGGCAACCCGAGGACGACGGTGACGGCGCGGATATCCCGACGGCGCCGGAAGCCGACGGGCGGCGGATTGAGCGCAGCCTGGAGATCGCGCCGGCGGACGCAGGCCGGCGACTCGACCAGGCGCTGGCGCAACTGTTGCCCGACTTCTCCCGAGGGCGGATTCAGGCCTGGATCGATGCCGGCATGGTCGAGCTGGACGGCCGTCCCACGAAGCGCCGAGCCCGGCTCACCGGGGGCGAGCGGGTGGAGATCCGCGCCTGGGTGCCGACTCTGGAGGCCCACGCGCCGGAGCCGATGGACCTGAACATCCTGTACGAGGATGCGCACCTGCTGGTGATCGACAAGCCCGCGGGTCTGGTGGTGCACCCCGCAGCCGGCAATTGGTCCGGAACGCTGCTGAACGGTCTCTTGTCTTACGACCCGGCCCTCGCGGGTCTGCCGCGCTGCGGCATCGTGCACCGCTTGGACAAAGACACCAGCGGTCTGCTGGTGGTGGCCCGAACGCCTGCCGCCCACAAGTCCCTGGTGGAGCAGCTCCGCACGCGCAGTGTCACCCGCGAGTATCGGGCGTTGGTTGTGGGCAAGGTCACCGCTGGTGGCCGCGTCGATGCACCCGTCGGCCGGCATCCGGTCCGGCGTACTGCGATGGCCGTCACTGCCGCCGGCAAGCCCGCGCTGACCGACTATCGGGTGCTGGCCCGTTTTCCCGGCCATACGCTGCTCGCGCTGCGCTTGCACACCGGGCGAACCCACCAGATACGTGTGCACATGGCCCACATCGGCCATCCTCTCGTGGGGGATGCGCTCTATGGCGGCACCCGGACGGCCGGGGCCGGCTTGCCGCCGGCAACGGCTGCTGCGGTGCGAGCCTTTTCGCGGCAGGCCCTGCATGCGATCGCGCTGGGGCTCAGGCATCCGGAGACCGACGCGCCGATGCGGTGGGAGGCGCCGATGGCGCCCGACTTTGCGGCGCTGCTGGCACGCTTGGAGTCGATGCGTGAGCCCTGACGATGAGCCCTGACGATCTGATCGTGCCGGACTGGCCCGCGCCACCGCAGGTGCGCGCCTGCAGTACCACCCGCTTGGGCGGTGTGAGCAAGGGGCCTTATGCGTCGCTCAATCTTGGTCAGCATGTGGGGGACGATCCGGCGGCGGTTGCCGCCAACCGCGCACGGCTGCGCAGCGCGTTGGATCTGCCGGCGGAGCCGCTGTGGCTCGCGCAGGTGCATGGCTGCGAGGCGGTGTCGGCGGATGTGGATGCCGGTGCACCGCCCGCGGCGGATGCGGCGGTTGCCCGCCGGCCAGGGCGCGTCTGTGCGGTGCTTACCGCCGACTGTCTGCCGGTGCCCCTCTGCGCGTGCGACGGCAGCGTCTGCGCCGCCGTGCATGCGGGCCGGCACGGG
>NZ_JAIFKJ010000599.1 GCF_019695415.1 Thiohalocapsa sp. | reverse complement strand
CCAATAAATCGGTGCTTCCCTAAAGCCCGGACCAGACTTGCCGACATCAGCACTGTCACACCCAACCCAGCCGACGGACGACGCCGCCCATGACGAACCCCCTCCTCGAAGACCGCACCCTGCCCGACTTCCAGCGCATACAGCCCGAGCATATCGAGCCGGCCATCGATCAGCTGCTGGCAGACGGCCGCGCACTTGTCGCCGAGCTGGGCACAGAGGCGGACAGCGCCACGTGGGAGAGCTTCGTCGAGCGCATCGAGCTCGAGGATGACCGGCTGTCCCGCGCCTGGTCGCCCGTGAGCCATCTCAACTCCGTCATGAACTCCGACGCGCTGCGCGCGGCTTACAACGCCTGCCTGCCGAAGCTCTCGGACTACGCTAGCGAGGTGGGGCAGAACACCGCCTTGTACCGCGGCTATCAGCGCGTCGCCGAGCAGCCGGGCCTGAGCGACGCGCAGCGCAAGATGCTCGACAACACGCTGCGCGACCTGCACCTCGCCGGCGTCGACCTGCCCGAGGACAAAAAGGCCCGGTTTCGCGAAATCAGCCAGAGCCTCAGCCGGCTGACCAACCAGTTCGCGGAAAACGTCCTCGACGCCACCAACGGCTGGCATAAGCAGATCACCGACGAGTCCGCCCTCGCCGGCGTGCCGGCGGCGGGCAAGGCCCTGGCCAAGCACGAAGCCGAGTCCCGCGGCCTGGAGGGCTGGGTGCTGACCCTGGACTTCCCGTCCTTCGAGCCGGTCATGAAGCACGCCGACGACCGGGACCTGCGCCGTGAGGTCTATACGGCTTACAGCACCCGCGCATCGGACCAGGGTCCACAGGCCGGCCAGTGGGACAACACGCCGGTCATGGAAGAGATCCTGGCTCTGCGGCACGAGCAGGCGCAGTTATTGGGCTTCAGCAACTATGCCGAGCTGTCACTGGCACCCAAGATGGCCCGAGACACGGAAGAGGTCATGGGCTTTCTCAACGACCTCGCCGAGCGTGCAATGCCCCAGGCCCACGCCGAGCTCCAAGAGCTGCGCGACTTTGCGCGCGATACGGACGGCCTGGAGGACCTCGCGCCTTGGGACCTGATGTACTACGGCGAGAAGCTTCGCGTCGCGCGCTTCGACATCAGCGACGAGGCCCTGAAGCCGTACTTCCCGCTGGAAGGCGTCATCAGCGGCATGTTCCGCGTCGCCGAAAAGCTCTTCGACGTGGCGATCGAGCAGGCAGCCGCCGACAACACCTGGCACCCAGACGTCCGCCGCTATGTCATCCAAGACGCCGACGGCACCCCTCGCGCCGAGTGCTACCTGGACCCCTTCGCACGGCAGAAGAAGCAGGGTGGCGCCTGGATGAACGGAGCGGTGAGCCGGATGGTCATGAGCGGGCGCAGGCAGCTGCCCATTGCCTACCTCGTCTGCAATTTCACGCCGCCCGTGGCCGGCCATCCGAGCTTGCTCACCCACCGCGAGGTCGAGACCCTGTTCCATGAGTTCGGCCATGGCCTGCACCACATGCTGACGCGCGTGGACTACCCGCCCGTGGCCGGCATCCACGGCGTGCCCTGGGACGCCGTGGAGCTGCCGAGTCAGTTTCTGGAGAATTGGTGCTGGGAGCGGGAATCCCTCGACCTCTTCGCCCGCCACCATGAGACCGGCGAGCCCATCCCCGAAGAGCTCTTCCAGCGCATGCTCGACGCCAAGCACTTCCAGTCCGCCATGCAGATGGTGCGCCAGCTGGAATTCGCGCTGTTCGACTTCCGTATTCACATGGAATATGACCCGGCACAGGGCGCACGCATCTACGAGATCCTGGACCAAGTCCGCGATCAGGTGGCTGTGCTCAAGCCGCCGGCCTGGAACCGCTTCGCCCATGGCTTCTCGCACATCTTCGCGGGCGGCTACGCGGCAGGCTACTTCAGCTACAAGTGGGCCGAAGTGCTCTCGGCGGATGCCTTCTCGCTTTTCGAGGAGCGCGGCGTCTTCGACCCGGAAACCGGCCGCGCCTTCCGGGAGCTCATTCTGGAGCGCGGCGGCTCCGCGGACGCCATGGAGCTCTTCACCGCCTTCCGAGGCCGCGAGCCCAAGGTGGACGCGCTGCTCCGGCACAGCGGCATCGGTACCGCAATGCAGGCCGGCGACGCTGATGGCGAAATGCAGCGGGTCGCCTAGACGTTTCTACTGCTCAGCGTGACCCCGAGGGGCGTCGGACGGGGCGCTTCGCGTGAGAGCGCCCCGCGGAGTGATGGTCAGCATGACACATCGTCGCTATACTGACGGGCTGAGCGTTGGTGAGCGTTTCTACCGCCACCAGAGCCAGGGCACATCGTCACTTTCGTCATCCAACAACAGGAGGCGGCGCGAAGGGCATCCGCTCGGTAGCGGCCAGAGACGACACGACGACGCACACGGCAGCGCGCCCATGGCGCGGCGTTTTTCGGAGAGGTGCCGGAGTGGCCGAACGGGCCTGACTCGAAATCAGGTGTACGCGCGAGCGTACCGTGGGTTCGAATCCCACCCTCTCCGCCAAATCATGGCCCTTCCTTAACCCCTTCTCCCTCCCCAGCGCCAGCTGCGCCAAAGCGCCTGCCCGCAGCGGTGAGGCCTCCCAAGCCCATAAAGTCAGACTGCATCCCGGCGATCAACCTCTGGCCGCGCAGACCAAAGGCGCTCGCCTCCCGTGTGCTGGACGAGCGCCACGCAGACCATTCTTGCGAACGCCGGCGCCCCGCATTCAACGAGGGCGCAAGGCGTATTCGTCACCCTTTGACGGCAAGCAAAGCCGGAATCATAATTTTGTTGTCGAGCCGCCATCAGATCACGCACCGGCCGCGGAACGCATGCAGGGCGCCCTCGTTTATGCAGACGTTTCCCTCGCACCCTGTTCGGCTCTCAAGGGAACGCAGATTTGTTTGCGTTTCCCGTACGAGGTAAGACGCCCCGCCATGTTCAGGCTTGTCAAGCCCTCGAAATTCAAGGAGCCGGGTAATCGGTCTTTCCGGGTCTGCCCGATTTTCGGAAAACCCAGGCCGATCAATCGTTATCTCCCCAACCGCTGAGGTTAAGGGCGTTTGGAAGCCGCATTCTCGAAATCCGTGCCGATTTTGGCCGAGTTGGCCGACGATCGGTATCTTCGACGAACAGCGAAGAGCCTACCCGCTGGTTCTCAGCGCTTTTATGGTCCGATCGGATTATGATGACTGAATCAAAAGCGCAAAAGCGCATACGTTCGAGCCTGTCGTTTCTGGTCTTTGCTGCCTGCCTCTTTACGTGGCAAAGCGCCTTGTCCCTCGGCTGGGTGCCGACCCCAAAGGAATACTTCCTGTTGCCTGATTATTGCCAGGCGAAGATGTCCGATTACATGCGTGGGCCAGTGGCCGGCAAGATTGGCAGCACTTCCCCTTGGCGCAGAGAAGCCGCCTCGATGCTCGTACCTGCATCCCACATCCCGAGGTGGAAGCAGAAGGTCGGAAGCACAGATTTCCTACACCTGCACCACTACTGCTACGGCCTCGCCATCATGTCGAATGCAGAGGATCCGGGGGCATTGAGGAAGAGCGGCTATTCGGCCAAAGAGAGGTACGCTCAAGCAGTTAAAGAAATCGACTACACGCGGTCAAAATCGCGCCCTGGTGCACCGTTGTGGGACGTTATGTCGATCGCCTACGCGCGCGCGCTTGCCGGCGCCGGGCAGTGGTCGCAATCGAAAGCCGTGTTCGAGGACGTGATCGCAAGCAGCCCGCGCGACCCAGATGCATGGGTCGAGTATGCGAAATTGCTGAAGCGCCGAGGTGAAATCAACGACGCGATCGCCCTATTAGAACAGGGATTAAAGATGGCAAGTAATCGCGGCCCCCTGCTCTATTGGTTGGCGATCTATCAATACGATTTGGGTGACCTGACTCGCGCTGCCGAAACAGCGCAACAAGCCCAGGCGGCGGGCATGAAAATGGACTCCCTCACCAGAAAACTTCGAGGAGCAGGCCGATCCAGACCTGCGGACTGACTCGTCATCGGCTGCTAGGGAGATGCTGATTGATTGGGCATCCTGCCCAAAAATCAGACGGAGCCGGG
>NZ_JAIFKJ010000532.1 GCF_019695415.1 Thiohalocapsa sp. | reverse complement strand
ACATAGCCGAGGATGCCCTGGCAGTTGTTGTCCAGCTCTTGTTGGATGTCCCCGACAGTCCAGTCAGCCGGATTGGCGAGGGGAATACTCAGGATGGTGTCGAGCCTTGCGCGGCGGCCTCCGTCGGCGAGCTCCGCCTGGCGGGCGGCGACATCCACGGCATGGTAGTGCAGCGCGTGCAGCGTGGCACCGGTGGGCGACGGCACCCAGGCACAGTTGGCGCCGGCCCTGGGATGGGCGATCTTGGTATCCAGCATGGCGCGCATTTCATCGGGCATGGTCCACATGCCCTTGCCAATCTGACCATGGCCCGGCAGGCCGCAGGCAAGACCGACATCGACATTCCAGTCCTCGTAGGCCAAGAGCCAGGGTGCGGTCTTCATGGTGCCCTTGCGCAGCATCGGACCCGCTTCCATGCTGGTGTGGATCTCATCGCCGGTGCGGTCCAGGAAGCCCGTATTGATGAAAATCACCCGCTCGGAAGCCCGGCGGATACACTCCTTGAGATTCACAGTGGTGCGCCGCTCCTCGTCCATGATGCCGATCTTGAGGGTGTTCCGAGATAGGCCCAGCCCGTCCTCGATGCGCGCGAACAAGTCCACGGCCAGCTGCACCTCGTCCGGCCCGTGCATCTTGGGCTTGACGATGTAGACGCTGCCGGCGCGACTGTTGCGCAGGCAGCCCAACCCTTTCAGATCGTGCATGGCGGCAAGCACCGTCACCATGCCGTCGAGGAAGCCCTCGGGGATCTCCTCGCCCTCCGCCGTCAGCACGGCGTCTGTCGTCATCAGGTGGCCAACGTTGCGCACCAACATCAGGGAGCGCCCGGGCAGGGTCAGCTCACCGCCGTCTGGGGCCGTGTAGACCCGGTCCGGATTCAGCCGGCGCTCCTGCATTTTGCCGCCCTTGCTGAAGCTGGCGGCGAGGTCACCGCGCATCAGCCCAAGCCAGTTGCGGTAGACGGCAACCTTGTCCTCGGCGTCCACGGCGGCCACCGAGTCCTCACAGTCCTGGATGACGGTCACCGCGGACTCCAGCACCACGTCTTTGACGCCGGCCGGGCTCTTGGCGCCGATGGGGTGCGCGCGGTCGATGGCGAGCTCCACATGCAGACCGTGGTTCTTCAGCAGCACGGCGGTGGGCGCCTCGGCTGGTCCCTGCCAGCCAGCGAGCTGAGCAGGGTCGGCCAGGGGCGCGTCGCCGGCGATGAGCTCACCGCCCTCCACCCGGTAGCTGGAGATGCTGCCATGGGAGGCGCCGCCGGCGAGCGCGAAGTGCTGGTCCAAGAAGTCCACCGCCGCGGCCACCACCCGCTCGCCGCGCACCGGGTTGAAGCTCGCCGTGCGCTCGGCGCCGCCGTCCTCCGGGATCGCATTGGTGCCGTAGAGGGCGTCGTAGAGGCTGCCCCAGCGGGCGTTGGCGGCGTTCAGCGCGTAGCGGGCGTTGTTCACTGGCACCACCAGCTGCGGGCCTGCGATGGTCGCAATCTCCGGGTCCAGGTTGGCGGTGGTCACCGCGAAGTCCGACCCCTCCGGCTCCAGGTAGCCGATGCCCTCAAGGAAAGCCTTGTACGCTGCGGCGTCGATGGGCTGGCCGCGGCGCTCGCGGTGCCAGGCGTCGATCTCCGCCTGAAGCGCGTCGCGGCGCTCCAGCAGCGCACGATTGCGCGGCCCAAGGTCCGCAACGATGTCGGCGAAGGCCGTCCAGAAGGCGTCCGGCTCAATGCCGGTGCCGGGGATGATCTCGTCGCGGATCAGGTCGTGCAGGGGCGCGGCGACATGAAGGCCGCCGACGGTGATGCGGTCGGTCATGCTTATTCTGCTCCAGCCAGTGGTGGATCGGCGAACGGCATCGCCGAGCAGCACACTAGGATTTTCCAGAACAGAGCCGCGACGCAATATCGATAGGATAAATTATCTCAAGCCAAGCGATGCACCGAGGCAATACTGAGCTCTTTTCGGAAGATACCGATTGATCGGCCAGGATGGCCGACAAAGCGGCGTTTCTCCAGGGCTCACCCCCTTGGGAGGCTGGCGGCATCTGCCTCTGCGTAGAAATCCTGGATCGCCGCCCATGCAGCCTCTGCGGTCTCGACGAACTTGAACAGCTCGCGGTCGGGCGGGTCGATGGTGCCCTCCTCCACCAGCGCATCGAAGTCGATGATGCGCTGCCAATACTCGCGCCCGAACAGCAGCACCGGCACCGGGTGGACCTTGCCGGTCTGGATCAGGGTCAGGGTCTCGAACAGTTCGTCCAGAGTGCCGTAGCCGCCGGGGAAAACCACCAATGCGCGCGCCCGCAGCACGAAGTGCATTTTGCGCACCGCGAAGTAGTGAAATTGAAAGGACAGCTCAGGCGTGACATAGCGATTTGGCCGCTCCTCCTGCGGCAGCACGATACTCAAGCCCACGCTCTTGCCGGAGACGTCGCGCGCGCCGCGATTGGCGGCCTCCATGATCCCGGGCCCGCCGCCGGTGACCACCACGTAGTCCCTGTGACCATTGCGCTGCGAGACCTCGGTAATCAGCGCCGCTAGACGCCTGGCCTCGTCGTAATATTTGGCCTTGTCTGCAATGCGCCGGGCGACGGCGGCACGGCGAGCCAGCTCCGCGTCCTCCGGTGCCGCGGCCGCGGCGTCCTCGGCGGCCCGCAGGCGGGCCCGGGCGGCCTCGGGCTCAGGGATGCGGGTGCTTCCGAAGATCACGACGGTGGAGTCGATGCCCTGCTCTTGCTGCACCAGCTCGGCCTTCAGCAGCTCCAATTGCAGCCGGACAGGCCGCAGCTCGGCGCGACGCAGGAAGTCGATGTCGGCGTAGGCGAGCCGATAGGAGGCCGACGCCATCTGTGGGCTTTCCATGCTTGGCTCTTGGGCCTCTTCCTCCGCCGCGCTGGGCCAGGGGCTCTGTTGAGGGCTGTCGGGCTGGGCGGATCGGGTCATGATCTGGTGCGACGATGGGGTATCGGTTAGGTAGTCGCGCCAGACGTTTGCCCCGCCGGCGCCGGCGGCTAGGGCACAAGCGACGACACAAGGTGCGCGGGTCGCAGCGGGGCGCAGGGCAGGCATCCGCAGAGCCGGCGCGACGCGCTCCGGCCGACGCCGCCTCGCATGTGCTCAACCGGCGCTTTGGCTCTGGGTCTCATCCGACAAGCGTTCCTGCAACTGGTCGATCTCCTGGCGCATCTCGTCGGAGAGCTGATCGCGGAGGCCCTTCAGCTTGTCGATGACGCCCTGCGCGGAGTTGAGGTCATTCTCGCGCAGATAGTCCTGCACCTCGGTGATCATCGTCTCCGCCCGCTGGCTGACGCTGCGGGTCAGCTCGTTGGTCTGCTCGGAGGCCGCCTTCGCAGCTGCCGCCGCGGCGGCGCTCGCCTGCTCACCCGCGGCCTTCAGGCTGGCGCTCGTCTCTTCCGCCTGCGCCTTGACCGCGTCCATTGCGCTGCTGGCTGCATCACGGGCTGCGGCGCCGGCCTGCTCACCGGCCTCCTTGAGCTTCGCCGCGGCGGCCGCGGCCTCCGCTTTGGCACGCTCCAAAGCAGCATCTTGGGCGGCGGTCTCAGCGGCAGCGCCGGGCTCCGTCTGCGTCTGCTCCTCCATCTGCTCAGTCTCCTCGCCTTCGCCGCAGCCGGTGAGTGCCAGCGCCAGCGCCATTGTGCAGGCTGCGGTGAGCAGGGTCAGTGGTGTCTTGGTCATGTGATTGTGCTCCGATGATCGAGGTCTAAGTCAGAAAAGTGTACCGGCGCAGGGCCGGCACGGGAGGCTAGCGCAATTCGATACAAACAGCTAACCCACCGGAGAGCCCACGGCACCGTCGGCGCACCGCTAGCATGGGCGCGCACCGCGCGGGCGCCGAAGACGATGGTTGCAATCCGCGCACCCTTTGGCTAGCGTGCCGGGCAGTCCTGCTGGGGGTGCCCGCCGTAGGCGGGCTGAGACAGTCCCTTTGAACCTGATCCGGTTGATACCGGCGTAGGGAAGCCTGGACGCACCGCGGTCACTCCCAGCCCGCCCCTGCGCCCTGCTCCCCGCCGCAACCGGCCTGCCCAGCCCAGGGAACCCGTGCCGCGAGGAGCCCACATAG
>NZ_JAIFKJ010000405.1 GCF_019695415.1 Thiohalocapsa sp. | reverse complement strand
GGCAAGGGCCTGAAGAAGGTCATGTCCAAGATGGGCATCAGCACCTTCCAGAGCTATTGCGGCGCGCAGATCTTCGACGCAGTCGGTTTGAACCGAGAGTTCGTCGCCAAGTACTTCACCGGCACCGCGAGCATGGTGGAGGGCATCGGCCTCGCCGAGGTGGCGGAGGAAGCCGTGCGCTGGCACAAGCGCGGCTATGGCAATGAGCAGATCCTGCGCAAGCACTTGGATGTCGGCGGCGACTATGCCTATCGCCTGCGCGGCGAGGACCACGTCTGGTCGCCGGAGACCATCGCGAAGCTCCAGCACGCCACCCGCGCTAACGACGCCAAGACCTACGCCGAGTACTCCAAGCTCATCAATGAGCAGAACGAGAAGCTGCTCACATTCCGCGGCCTGATGGAGCTGAAATGGGCGGATGAACCCGTGCCGCTGGAGGAAGTCGAGCCCGCCGCGGACATCGTCAAGCGCTTCGCCACAGGCGCCATGTCCTTCGGCTCCATCAGCTACGAAGCACACTCGACCCTGGCCAAGGCCATGAACCAGATCGGCGGCAAGTCCAACACCGGCGAGGGGGGCGAGGAGCCGGAGCGCTTCCTGCCGCTGCCGGACGGCTCCCGCAATCCGGAACGATCCGCCATCAAGCAGGTGGCCTCCGGACGCTTCGGCGTGACCGTGGAATACCTGGTCAACGCCGATGACATCCAGATCAAGATCGCGCAAGGCGCCAAGCCCGGCGAGGGTGGCCAGCTGCCGGGTCATAAGGTCAATGCGCAGATTGCGCGCGTCAGGCATTCCACACCCGGCGTCGGCCTGATCTCACCGCCGCCGCACCACGACATCTATTCGATTGAAGACCTCGCGCAGCTGATCCACGACCTGAAGAACGCCAACCCCAAGGCGCGGATCTCCGTCAAGCTGGTGTCCGAGGTGGGCGTCGGGACGGTGGCAGCGGGCGTCTCCAAGGCCCACGCGGACCACGTGACCATCGCCGGCTACGATGGCGGCACTGGTGCCAGCCCGCTCACGTCCATCAAGCACGCCGGCTCGCCGTGGGAGATCGGCCTCGCCGAGACCCACCAGACGTTGGTACTGAACCGCCTGCGCGGTCGCATCGCGGTGCAGGTGGACGGCGGCATGCGCACCGGCCGCGACGTGGTTATTGGCGCGCTGCTCGGCGCAGACGAGTTCGGCTTCGCAACGGCGCCGCTCATCGTCGAAGGCTGCATCATGATGCGCAAGTGCCACTTGAACACCTGCCCGGTGGGCGTGGCCACCCAGGACCCGGAGCTGAGGAAGAAATTCACCGGCCAGCCCGAGCACGTGGTCAACTTCTTCTTCTTCATCGCCGAAGAAGTCCGCCAGATCCTCGCGAAGCTCGGCTTCCGCAGCCTCAATGAGGCCGTGGGCCAGATGGATCGGCTGGAGATGCGCCGCGCCATCGAGCACTGGAAGGCCAAGGGGCTCGACTTCTCGCGCATCCTCACCAAGCCCGAGGTGCCGGACACCGTGGCGCTGTACAACAGCGAGACCCAAGACCACGGCCTCGACAAGGCGCTGGACCACAAGCTCATCGCCCAAGCCGAGCCGGCGTTGGAGCGCGGCGAGCCCGTGCGCATCGAGACGGAGGTCAAGAACTTCAACCGCACCGTCGGCACCATGCTCTCGGGTCGGGTGGCCGAGCGCTATGGCCACAAGGGTCTACCGGATGACACCATCTACATCAAGGCCCGCGGCATCGGCGGCCAGTCCTTTGGCGCCTGGCTGGCGCACGGCGTCACCATCGAGCTGGAAGGCGAGGCGAACGATTACGTCGGTAAGGGCCTGTCGGGCGGGCGGCTGATCATCTACCCGCCGTCAGACTCCGGCATCGACAAGGCCGAGGACAACATCATCGTCGGCAACACCGTGCTCTACGGCGCCGTCAGCGGCGAAGTCTACTTCCGCGGCGTCGCCGGCGAGCGGTTCTGCGTGCGCAACTCCGGTGCCACCGCGGTGGTCGAAGGCGTCGGCGACCACGGCTGCGAGTACATGACCGGTGGCGTGATGGTCTGCCTAGGCCCCACCGGCCGCAACTTCGCCGCCGGTATGTCGGGGGGCATCGCCTATGTGCTGGATGCAGACGGCAGCTTCGCCGATCACTGCAACCAAGCCATGGTGGAGCTCGAGCCTATTACTGCCGAAGATGAGGCCCTTGAGCACCTGGACCACCAGGGCGGCGATCTGGAGTCCCACGGCTTCGTGGACGTGAGCCACGACATGACCCGCTTCGACGAGGTCCGACTGAAGCAGCTGATCCTCAAGCACAAGCACTACACGAACTCGGACGTGGCCCGGGCCATCCTCGACGACTGGGAATCCATCCGGCCCAAGTTTGTCAAGGTCATGCCCGTGGACTACCGCCGCGCGCTGGAGAGCATGCAAGCTCAGCAGAGCCGTCCGCCGGGCGCTACCACGCCGAACCGATCTAAGCCGACCCTTCGATCCTGACGGAGGACGCTAGCCATGGGCAAGCCAACCGGATTCATGGAATACGACCGCGCCGAGATGGCCTACGAGCCGGCGGCGGACCGGGTCGTGCACTACAACGAGTTCGTGCTGCCGCCGTCCGACGAGGAGATGGCCATTCAGGGCGCACGCTGTATGGACTGCGGCATCCCTTACTGCCACCAGGGCTGTCCGGTGAACAACATCATTCCGGACTGGAACGACCTGGTGTACCAACAGGACTGGGAGTCGGCCATCGAGGTGCTGCATAGCACCAACAACTTCCCGGAGTTCACCGGGCGCATCTGCCCGGCGCCCTGCGAGGCCGCCTGCACGCTCAACATCGACGACAAGCCCGTGGCCATCAAGGCCATCGAGCGCGCCATCGCCGACAAAGCCTGGGAAGAGGGCTGGGTGCGCCCGCAGGTGCCCGAACACCGCACCGGCAAGCACATCGCCGTGGTGGGCTCCGGCCCCGCCGGGCTCGCCTGCGCCCAGCAGCTCGCCCGCGCGGGACACGCCGTGTCGCTGTACGAGAAGGAAGACCGCATCGGCGGCCTGCTGCGCTACGGCATCCCGGACTTCAAGCTTGCGAAGAAAATGATCGACCGGCGCATGGCGCAGATGCGCACCGAGGGCGTGGAGTTTCACACCCACTGCCACATCGGCGTCGACATCCCCATGGACAAGCTGATGGCCGAGCATGACGCCGTGGTGCTCGCCGGTGGCAGCGAAAAGCCCCGCGACCTCGACGTGCCCGGGCGCAGCTACGCCGGCATCCACTTCGCCATGGACTTCCTGCGCGCCAACTCCAAGCGTGTCCAGGGCGTGCAGGTGCCGGACGAAGACTTCATCAGCGCCCACGACAAGCACGTCATCGTCATCGGCGGCGGCGACACTGGCTCCGACTGCATCGGCACCAGCAACCGCCATGGCGCCAAGTCCATCACCCAGATCGAGATCCTGGACAAGCCGCCGGAGAAGGAAGACAAGGGCCTCACCTGGCCGGACTGGCCGCACAAGCTGCGCACATCGACCAGTCAGGAGGAAGGCTGCGACCGGCACTGGAACGTCCTCACCAAGTCCTTCGAGCACGACGGCGACGGCAACGTCAGCGCCCTCAACTACGTCCTGGTGCGCTGGGACAAAGACGAGAACGGCCGCTGGCAGATGTCCGAAGTCCCCGGCAGCGAAGGCCAGTTCAAGGCCGACCTGGTGCTGCTGGCCATGGGCTTCGTCCACCCGGTCCACGAGGGCATGCTCGCCGAGCTCAAGGAGGCGAAAGGCCTGGAGCTCGACGCCCGCGGCAACGTCAAAGGCAGCACGGAAGGCCCGAAGGCCTACTACACCAACGTCGACGGCGTCTTCGCCGCCGGCGACATGCGCCGCGGCCAGTCCCTGGTGGTCTGGGCCATCCGCGAAGGCCGCCAGTGCGCGCGGGCGGTGGATGAGTGGTTAATGGGGACGACGGATTTGCCGCGGTGAGGGCGGCTCACGGCAGGGACGCCGGGAACTTGCGAAGAAGCGGCCTGCGGGCCGCTTATTTGTTGGCGATCGTGGGGCGAAGTCTCGACCCGCCCAAGCCAGTCCTCT
>NZ_JAIFKJ010000141.1 GCF_019695415.1 Thiohalocapsa sp. | reverse complement strand
TCCGGCTCCGTCTGATTTTTGGGCAGGATGCCCAATAAATCAGCGTCTCCTTAGCGGAGAGTGGCGAGGTTCGAGGGGCGAGGTTCGAGGAAGAGAAAAGGCATCAGCAGGTTCTTCGCTCGACAAACCGAATGCCGTATGGAAACAGGCTGGCGCCGGGAATCGACGCGGCTGGAGGCTACCAGCTGACGGCGCCGTCGGCGACGTCCTGCAGCATTTGGGACACGTCGCGCATCACCTCGCTCGCCTCGGTCTCGGCGGCGGGGATGCGACGGTGCACGACGTAGGTCGTGCCCGGCTCATCCGGCAGGGTGTAGACAGCGATGATGAAAGGGCAATTGACGATGCGGGTGGGGTCTTCGGCTGTCATCCGCCGCGAGAGCACGGCGCTGCAGAACTCGATGGACTGGGCATGGGTGTAGATGGTCTCCTCCATGCCGAGGTCCTTGCCTGTGCGCTCCAGCATCTCGTCCATGTGCATCACATTGTTGATGTACATGCCCCGCTCCTGAATGGCGAGCTTGAGCCCGTCGATGACGTCTTCGAAGCTGCTGTCGCTCTCGTACACGGCATAGCGATCGTCAGCCGTCGCCGGCGCCGCGATGCCCAGGGTGACGATCAGGGCCAGCAGAACACGGCGATGGAGCAGTGGGCTGATTGTGGGCAGCATGGCGGCCTCGTTTGCAGGTCGGCAGAAGCGATTGGGGGCGCCGGTGTGTCGGCGCTGCCGCGGCGGCACCGGACGGTGCCACCGCTGCGCGTGGCTCAGTACTGATCCATGGGCCGGAAGGCGGGGGCAGAGGGCCAGCCGTCGCCGGCACTGCCTGCCGGGGCGGAAGGCATCGGGGCAGGTGCTGACTGACGGCTCTCCAGCTGCTCGATACGCTGCTTCAACGCCTCGATCTCGCGATCCTTGGCACTCTCGGTATCAGCGGCTGGCGCCGACGGAGCGGCCGGGGCCGCCGGCGCGGCATAGCCTGGCGCGGGATAGCCGGGCGCTGTGGGATAGCCGTAACCAGGCGCGTAGCCCGGGGCACCACCGTAGGGGCCGTAACCGGGTGCGCCGTAGCCGTAGGGCGCGCCATAGGGGCCGTAGGCACCATAGGGACCGCCCCAGGGGCCTTCGTCGTAGTAGTAGTCGTCGTCGTTGCCGCCGAACCAACGGCCCGGGTTGAACATGTCGCCGAAGCCGATCGCCTGTGCGGCGGGCGCGAGGATCAGCAGAGACACGAGGCCGACAGTGAGCGTTGCGGTGCGGGCTTCTATAGCCACGTTGGTCATCCTCCAGGATCGATGATGGACTGTGCTCGGCGCGGTACAGCAACGAGCCGACAGCGCCGGCCCGGTGTCATCCGCTGCGGGGCGATCTGAGCCGCCTCCAGCCACGGTGCAAGCATACTACAGGCTTGGGCAGCGGGCCGCTGGTGGCGGCGGGCGTCGGTCGGCGCGCCGTCCGCGGTGGGCAGTCAGCCCGATGAGCGCTGCGCGTTCTGCACATGCCCAAGACCGCCGTGCCCATGCGAATGCTGCTGCCCCTGTTCGTGCGCATGGCCGTGTGCATGGCCGTGTGCGTGGTCGTGCTCGTGTCCGGCATGAGCGCCGTGGAGCAGGGCGCCGTCCGGCTGCAGCGCCGGCCGCGCTGTTGACCCGGCGGCGAGGCGCTCGCGCTGCGCGGCGAGCTCCGCGCGCAGCCAGTCGAGCCAGGCGCCGAGGCTCGCGGGGTCGCGGCGGGCGCTGATCGGCAGGAAGGGTGCAGGGGTCGCGAGATCGCGCAGATAATGCTCGGCGCGGCCCGCATCGAAATCGTCCAGGACCGGCAGCAGGTCGGCCTTGGTAAGCAGCACGAGATCGGCCGCGCGGAACATCACCGGGTATTTGGCGGGCTTGTCGTCGCCCTCCGGCACCGAGAGCAGGGTCACATTGCGGTGGTGGCCCAGGTCGAAGCTTGCCGGGCACACCAGGTTGCCGACGTTCTCGACGAACAGGATATCGACGCCGTCCAAATCCAGCCGGTGCAGGGCGTCGTGCACCATGTGCGCGTCCAGGTGGCAGGCACTGCCGGTGGCGATCTGAATCGCCGTGACGCCCTTGGCGCGGATGCGCTCGGCGTCGTTCTCGGTCTCCAGGTCGCCTTCGATGACAGCGATCTTGAGCTCATCGCCGAGGGCGTCGATGGTGGCCTCCAGCAGGCTCGTCTTGCCGGCCCCCGGGGAAGACATGAGATTGATGGCCAGGACGCCGCGGGCGTCGAAGTGCGCACGATTGTGTGCCGCCTGATGGTCGTTCTCGCCGAGGAGACTCTCCAGCACCTCGATGGCCGCATGTCCGCCGGCGGTTGTGGCGTGCTTGCCGCCGGGACGCACCAGGTGCTCATTGCTGGAAGTCAGGTTACAGCCGCAGGTGTCGCACATGGATCGGCTCCGGTTTGCTGGTGCTTAGGGTCTGGACTATAGCAGCGCCGCCGGGGATTTTGACCCTGCGCGGGGCGCGGTGCCCGGCGACCGGCAGCGCGGCTACTGACCGACATCCTCGTCCGGCACATCCGGCACGCTCAGCTCCAGATTCGCAAGCAGCATCTCGTCCCCGCTCACCAGCCGCGTGTGCCAGTCGCCGCAGGCACCGCAGAGCAGGCGGTTTGGCTGTGCGTCGGTCTCTGCACCGCAGGTGACGCAGTGCACGCGCACGGGTGCCGGCTCGATGTCCAGTACTGCATCTTCCGCGATGGTGCCGGCGGCGGCCAGCGGGTAGGCATTGCGCAGCAGCGGCGCTTCCACCCCGGACAGCGGACCGATGCGCAGCAGAATGCGCTCCACGCGGTCCGCGCCGTGATCGGCGGCGATCCGCTGCACCTGATCGAGCAGGGACTGGCAAACCGAGAGCTCATGCATGGGCGCCACGTCCGCAATTGGGGGAAGCACCCTGCGGGGTGCGGATCGATAGGCGCTGGACAGCCGCGTAACGGCAACCCAGGGCAAAAGCGGCAAACATGAGCGGACGGCTCCTCGACGACGCGGGACAGCAGGATCCTGGACCCAGCGGCAAGAGTGCGGGAGGCTAGACGGACCCGCGGAGACGATCACTGATGCGGGTCAAGGCAAGCGAAGTGGAGGGGCAGCAAGACCCTTCCCAGCGAGGGAAGCGTGTCGAGATGCGGGCCGCGGCGCTCAGCGCTGCGGCAGCGTGCAGGCTCCATCGCGGCAGCGGCGCTCGAAGCGCCAGTCGGCAAAGCGCCGGTAGGCGGCGTCCAGCGGCCGCGTGAGCCGCAGCGTTGCGACGACGCGCGCCAGCCATCGGTAGCCGGGAAGGTGACGCCAGATGGCGACGAACGCCGGGACACCCTGCACCAGCCGGCCGTCGGTGTCTTGCACGTGCAGCCGGCGCATGGCCGTGAGCTGATCCAGACCGGCGGCGGCCAGGGACTCGCTGTCCTGCGTAATGTCCACCCAGCGAATGCGCCCGGCACGGTCGACGCGCCGGTAGTGGGCAATCTCTTTGCTGCACAGGGGGCAGCCGCCGTCGTAGAAGGTGGTGAGTACGGTGTCAGTGGGCTCACTCATGGGCTTCAGCTCCTCTGGGTTGTGCCTGCGGTCCGCGGCCCGCGGCCGCATCAGCTCAGTCGCCGCCCGGCACCGGCTCGACGGTGTCGCCGACGGCAATGACGCCAGAGCTCACCACCGCCGCGGTGATGCCGCCGTGACCGCGCATGGCGTTGTAGCCGCCGGTGCCGAGGGTCTCCTCCATGCGCGAGCAAGGGTGGGCCAGCCCCGTCGTCTCGAGCAACGCGTCGCCGATGCGAAAGCGCCTGTCCTTGAGCGCGAGGAGGTTGATGCCGGCGACCACCAGATTGCGCCGCAGCCGGGCGGGGTCGATGGGCGCCTCGCCCAGGAGTGCGCCCAGTACTGCCAGGTGCTCGGCCTGAATCAGCGTCACCTGGCGCTTGCGCCGTGGACCCACAGCCCGGTGCGGCACGGCGTAATGGTCGCCGCCGAGCCCGTGCCCGGCGTAGGCGTGCACCTGCTCCAAGCAGGTCAGCGCGCCGCGCTTCGTCGGACGCACGCCGATCCAGACCACGCGGCCCGCCTGCGCATGGCGCCTCATAAGGTCCGCGAGCGCTGTGGGCTCATGATTGCGCCGCCGCAGCGGCAGCGCATCGGCGGCGATGCAATGGGGGGCTTCCATCGGGAGCGGTAGTCGCCGGCTTGTGACCCGTTCAACCATCGGCAGTTGCTATATTGCGGCCTATACCGGCACTGCAACCGCGCCCACGAACGGGAATCCCCGCGCCTCATGCCTACGCCACAGATGCTCATGCTGCGCTTGCTCACGACCATCACCGCCCTGCTGCTGCTCACGGCCTGCTCAGGTATGCAGCTCGCCTATAACACGGCGGACTTCTTCATAGAGCGCTATGCCGACGACTACTTGGGCCTCGACAGCGCCCAGATGGAGCGCTGGTCACCGCGCCTGAAGACGGCCTTGGCCCGTCACCGCGAAGAGGAGCTGCCCTATCTCGCCACTTTCTTCGACAGCGCCCAGAACGACGCCCGCAAGGGCTTCACCCGGGCGGACGTGCAGTGCCTGCTGGATCAGTTCGAGGTCATCTACCGTCGCCACTTCACACTGGCAGCGGCCGCCGCCGCGCCGCTGCTGGCGGATCTGGACAAGGGCCAAATCGACGCCCTACAGCAGCGCTTCCGCGAGGAGGCTCAGGAGGACGCGGAGGATGCCGCCCGCCCGAAGGCGGTGCGCGTGAGCAAGCGCGTCGAGCGCTACACGGACAATATGCGCTGGTGGCTCGGCGAGCTGACACCGAAGCAGCGCCGCATCGTCCGTGACGTGGCGGCGGACCTGCCGGAGACGGCTAGCTGGTATGCCTATCGCGACCGCAAGCGCCGCGAGCTCATCGCCCTGCTGCGCGGCGGCGCCACGAGCGAGGACATCGAACGGTTCCTCAGCGACTGGCTGGTGGACTACACGGACATGCCTGCGGCATTAGCGGACAGCCAGGTGCAGCTGCGGGCAGGCATGACGGACCTACTGGTCCGCCTTGACGCCAGCTTCAGCGATGCGCAGCGCCGTCGGCTCATCGACCGGCTCACGGGGCTGCGCAAGGACTTCCTGCGCTTGCAGCAAAGCCCGCGCATGGCGCCTGTGACTTGCTGAGGCGCACGGACTTGCCGACCCAGCCCACCGGCACCCGGGATGAGCGCGCCATAGACCGAGCCGGATGAGGCAGCGTCATCTGTCACCAAGGCGGTTGCCTCAGAACGCCCGAGACACCCGCCAGCGCTGATAGTTGGGCTCGTCGAGGTAGGCCTTGCTGCTGATGTAGTTCAGCACGTTGCGCAAACGATAGAAGCCCACCACCGAGTCCACCCGCAGGATCTCCCGTCCGTGCTCGTCGAAGAACAGTAGCGATGGCGCGTAGAAGATGCCGAGGTCGCGGGCCCACGCCTGCGCCGTGGTGCGCTCGCCTTCGGGTGTGACGACCGGGGTGTCCGACCAGATGTCGATCTGCACACTGTCGAACTCCGCGAACTGGCGCTGCAGCTCGCCCTGGCGCAGCGCCTCGCCGTGCAGCACGTCGCATGCGTGACAGTCGCCTTGCTCGAAGAACACCACCAGCGGTCGCTCGCTCGGCACCTTGGAGCGGTCCAGGTTGTAGGGGGGCGGCTCGAAGAAGTCCTCTTCGTTCAGGTCCGCCGGGCCGAACACCATGCGGTTCTCGCCGCGGGCCAGATAGTCCCGAAAGGACTCGCGCTGGTAGTGATCGTCGGCGACATACTCCAACGCGGCACGGAACTGGTACGGCGGGTAGTAGCCGCGTAGGCGCAGCGCCTCGGCGCCGGTCTCGTCGTAGAACACCAGCGAGGGCGTAAAATTGGTCTCCTCCCGCAGCGCGAAGTCGCGCTCCGTGAGGGTCTCGCCGGCGAGGTCCGTCACCTCGGTGACGCCCCAGATGTCCACGGGCACGATATCGAAGTGCTCGCGGGTGTACTTGACGATGTCCGGCGCGCCGAAATTCACGTCCATCAGCTTGTGGCAGTAAGCGCAGCGGCGCTGGCCGAAGTAGACCACCAGGTCTTTGCCTTCGGCCAAGGCCTCGGCGTGGTCGTCCGGGAGGTTCAAGAAGGGCTCCTTGAACCACTCGGGATAGATGAGCGGGTCCTCGCGTGGAAAGTCGTCCCGGCCGAGCGCCGTTTCGACCGACTCGTCGACACTGGCCGCGGCGCCGGCGGCCAGGGTCAGGCCCGCCAGCAAGCCGGACAACAGACCAAGCACGGACGTGACCGGCGGGCGCCGGCGCGAGTGGCGACGCTGTGACTCGCAGATCATGATCGCTACCTCCTCTGCGCAGGCTTGCCGCGCCTGGCGGGCCGCCTGCGTTTGTGGTGTCTTGTCGTCGTTGTACTCGATTAAGGCTATGCTCGAGCCCGGCCCGAGCGGAGTCTGATCACTCCAGCGGTCAGTCTCGCGATCAGGCGCCCGCACCTGCCAATGCCTCCGCTGCCAGAAACCGCTGGACCAGGAACAACGCCGCAACGGAGCGGGCCTCGGTGAAGTCCGGGCGTGCCAACAGACCGTCCGAGTCCGCCAGCGGCCAGGGCACCACCTCCACCGGCTCGGGCTCGTCGCCGGGAAGTGGGTCCGGATACAGCCCGCGCGCGAGCACGATACGCGTCCCGTGCTGGATATAACCCGGCACGACGCTCACGCGGTGCACCACCGCCAGCGACCTGGCGGCAACGCCCAGCTCCTCCCGCAGCTCACGCCCGGCGGCATCCAGAAGCGCCTCCTCGGCATCCACGACGCCCTTTGGGAAGCCGAGCTGGTAATCATCGCTGCCGGCGGCATACTCGCGGGCGAGGAGCAGATTATCGTCGGCATCCAGCGGGACGATCATCACCGAATCGCGACCGCCGAGGATGCGCTCGAAGGTGCGCCGCTCGCCATTGCTGAACTCCAGGTCCACCGCCTCCACCCGGAAGATACCCGAGCGCGCCGCAAGGCGCCTGGCCAGGACACGCGGTTTTTGTCTCGTCATCGACTCAATGCCCCTCGGCTGCTGCCTGCTGTGCGTGCGGCGGCTGGCGTCGGGTATTCTGCGCGCTACAGCGCTTCGCACCAACCATCGGCCGCCCATGATCATGCCCCAGCGCAACGCCCCAGCACCGCAGGCTCAACCAGTACCGCAGGTCTGCCCGGCGCTCGACTGGCAGGCCATCGACCGCGTCTTCCTGGACATGGACGGCACCCTGCTGGACCTCTACTACGACAACCATTTCTGGCTGGAGCACGTGCCGAGACGCTACGCGGACAAGCTCGGGGTCAGTCTGGACGAGGCCAAGGCGGCGCTCCTGCCCAAATATCGCCGCATCCAGGGCACGCTCGACTGGTACTGCGTGGACCACTGGAGCCGGGAGCTCGGGCTCGACATTGCGCTGCTGAAGGCAGAGGTGGAGCACCTGATCGCGGTACACCCGCATGTGCTGGACTTCCTGGACGTCCTCGCTGCCCGCGGCAAGCGGCGGGTGCTGGTAACCAACGCACACCAAAAGTCCATCGACCTCAAGTTCCGTCGCACCCGCCTCGGCGGGCACTTGGACCGGGTCATCTGTGCGCACGACCTCAGGCTTGCCAAGGAGACTCCGGGCTTTTGGGAGCGCGTGCGCGAGATCGAGCCCTTCGAACCGGCGCGCACCCTCTTCATCGACGACAATCTGGATGTGCTGCGCGCGGCGCGGGACTATGGCTTTCGCTGGCTGATGGCGGTAAGCGCGCCGGACTCACGCGCGCCTGCGCGAGACATCCGGGACTTTCCGGCTGTTGCTCACTTCGCGGAGCTGTTGGCGCAGCTGCGCTGAACGGCACAGCGTCAGCAGACGCGTCGGCGCCGGCAGGGCAGACGGGCTCAGGTGGCGGGCGCGGAATCGGCGGCGGGCTTGCGCCGCCGGCGCCGGCGCTTCTTGGAATTGGCCTCGGCGCCATCCGCTGTTGCACTCGGGCCCTCGCGCGCCGGCTCGGGCCGTGCGGCCGGCGCCGCCGCCGACTCTTCTCGTTGCGCGCCGGGCGCCTCCGCAGTCTTACCGCGTGTGCGCTGGCCGCGACCGCGTCGGCCCTCGCCGCCCTGCTCGCGGCGGCCACCGCGCCGGTCGCCTCGTCCTCCTTCGCGACGCTCGCCACGCCCGTCCCGCGGCCGCCGGGGTGCCGGCACCCGGCTCTTGGGATCCACCTCGGCAAGCATGTCGGCGGTGACCTGCTCCACCGGGATCTTCATACCGATGTAGGACTCGATATCCGGCAGGCAGAAGGCGTAGGTCTCACAGACGAAGCTGATGGCATCTCCCGCCTCGCCCGCTCTGGCGGTGCGGCCGATACGATGCACGTAGTCTTCGGCATCATCAGGTAGGTCGAAGTTGACGACGTGAGATACGCCGGGGATATGCAGTCCGCGGGCGGCGACGTCCGTGGCCACCATGACCGGCAGCTCGCCGGACTTGAACTGGGCCAGCAGCTTGAGCCGCTTCTTCTGCGGCACATCGCCGGAGAGCATGGCGGCGTGCACGCCGTTGCCCTCGAGGTAGCCCCAGACCTGCTCGCCCTGCCGCTTGGTGTTGACGAAGACCATGATGCGCCCGCCCTCGAGGCGGCGCACCAGCCCAAGCAGCAGCGGGATCTTCTCGTCGTTGGCCACCATGTAGCAGGTCTGCTGCACCCGATCCGCGGTGACCTGGTCCGGGGCGATCTCCACCATCTGCGGGTCGTTCATGTGCTCGTAGGCGAGCTCCGTGACCCGGTAGGAGAGGGTTGCCGAGAAGAGCATGCCGAGACGCTCCGCGGGGCTCGGCAGCCGCCGCAGCACGAAGCGGATGTCCTTGATGAAGCCGAGATCGAACATCCGGTCCGCCTCGTCCAGCACCATCACCTGCACGGAGCGGAAGTCGAACACGCGCTGCTTGAAGTAGTCGATCAGGCGCCCGGGCGTGCCGATGAGAATGTCCACGCCGGCTGCCAGATCGTCGCGCTGCTGCTGGTAGCCGGTGCCGCCGTAGACCAAGCCGAGCTTGAAGTCCGTGTGTCGGCCGAGGACCTCGGCATCCTTGTGAATCTGCACCGCGAGCTCGCGCGTGGGCGCCAGAATCACCACCCGTGGTTGACGCGGACCCTCGCGAGGCTCACCGCGTGGATGCGTGAGCAGATGCTGCATAGCCGCCACAAGGAAAGCGGCCGTCTTACCGGTGCCGGTCTGCGCTTGGCCCGCAACATCCTGGCCGGCGAGGGCGAGCGGCAGCGTTTGCGCCTGGATGGGTGTGCAATGCGTGAAGCCCGCGTCGGCGAGGCCCTGGAGAATGCTTTGGTCGAGATCGAAACTGTCGAAACGAACGTCGGTGAGATGGGTTTCTGACATGGAATCCTGCGGCTCGTGCCGGTACCCCCGGGGTCGACCGGCGCGATGGACGCCGCGGCCGGCTGGAGCTCGGTGCGCGCCGGCGGGCTGTTCCGGCAGTCTGCACCGGCTGGCCGGGAGGGGTTGCAAATCTTGATATCTTTGGCTCAAATAGCATCTTAACCCTTGGGGCGATAACAAAGCCAATCCGCCCCACCTCCCATCTGAGCTCAAGTCTGAACTCACGCCGCCTGAGATGCGCCTAGGGTGCATCGGGGCAGCCATACCTCAGGCAGCGAGACGGCTCGGCCGCCCTACATGCGCAGGAGCCATGTGCGAAAACGGCATCTGCAGGAACCACCTGCAGGCCCGCACGCCCACGGCAAGCATTACGGAGTAACGCGCCCGAGACACCGCCCGCCGCAAACCCACACCCGAGCGGAGACAGACCCAACGTGACCGACCGCATCTTGCACGTAACGGACGACACCTTCGAGGAAGAGGTGCTCAACTCCCCCGAACCAGTCCTCGTGGACTACTGGGCCAACTGGTGCGCCCCCTGCAAAATGATCGCCCCGCTGCTGGAGGAGATCGCCGAGGAATACGCCGGCAAGATCAAGATCGCCAAGCTCGACATCGACCAGAACCGCGCCGTGACCGAGCGCTTCAAGGTGCGCGGTATCCCGACGCTGATGCTGTTCAAGGGCGGCGAGCCGGAAGCGACCAAGGTTGGTGCTGTGTCGAAGTCGCAACTGACGGTCTTTATCGACAGCAACCTCTGAATCCGGGTCGGCACCACCCCAGCCGACCGCCGCCGCCCCTCGCCGGGGCCGCAGCCAACACAACCCCAGGAATAACGCCCGGCCCCGCCCCGGGCGCTCCGGTAGGACAGCCAAACAATCCCGCCACCGCCGGCCCGTCCCTCAGCACCTCGCGGCTGTGCTGCCTTAGCGACTCGACCGGCGTGCACCCGCCCGGCCCCGACCCGAACGGCGGCCCATCGCCATCAAACACGACGCAATGAATCTCACAGAGCTCAAGAAGATGCCGGTTCCCCAATTGGTGGAGCTGGCCCAGTCCATGGAACTCGAGGGCATCGGCCGCTCGCGCAAACAGGATCTGATCTTCGCCATCCTGAAGGCGCGCGCCAAGCGGGGCGAGGACATCTACGGCGACGGTGTGCTGGAGATCCTCTCCGACGGGTTCGGCTTCCTGCGCTCGGCGGACGCCTCCTACCTCGCAGGGCCCGACGACATCTATGTCTCTCCGAGCCAGATCCGCCGCTTCGCGCTGCGCACCGGCGATACCATCTCCGGCAAGATTCGCCCGCCCAAGGATGGCGAGCGCTACTTCGCGCTGCTCAAGGTGGGCGACATCAACTTCGATCGCCCCGAGGCGGCCAAGAACAAGATTCTGTTCGAGAACTTCACGCCGCTGTTCGCGCAGGAGCGCATGCAGCTCGAGATCGGCAACGGCAGCACGGAGGACCTGACGGCGCGGATCATCGACCTGGTGTCACCCATCGGCAAAGGCCAGCGCGGCCTTATCGTCTCGCCGCCCAAGGCCGGCAAGACGATGATGCTGCAAAACGTGGCCCAGTCCATCGCGCACAACTACCCCGACGTCTACCTCATCGTCCTGCTCATTGACGAGCGTCCGGAAGAGGTGACCGAAATGGCGCGCTCGGTGCGCGGCGAGGTGGTGTCCTCCACCTTCGACGAGCCCGCTACCCGCCACGTGCAGGTGGCGGAAATGGTCATCGAGAAGGCCAAAAGGCTCGTGGAGCACAACAAGGACGTCGTCATCCTGCTCGACAGCATCACCCGCCTGGCGC
>NZ_JAIFKJ010000553.1 GCF_019695415.1 Thiohalocapsa sp. | reverse complement strand
TCGGAGAGTTGTATAAGGGCCAGCGCTTCCGGTGCGGCCATTGCGGTGAACCCCGCGATCGGCTTCGCGATGGCGCTGCGCGCGACCCGCGCCATGGAGGCCCTGCAGCGCATGGGCAAAACCAGGGCACGGGTGCGCCGCGGCGGCAAGGAGCGGACGCTGTCTGCCGACGAGCTCGTGCCCGGCGATATCGTGCTGCTGGAGGCCGGCGACGTGGTCAGCGCGGACCTGCGCCTGCTGGAGGCCAACCGCCTGCAATGCGACGAGGCCGCCCTCACGGGCGAATCCGTGCCCGTCACCAAGCGCACCGGCACTCTGGACCTCGACGACCCGCCGCTGGCCGAGCGCGAGAACATGGCCTTCAAGGGCACCGCGGTCACCGACGGCTCGGGCTTAGGTATCGTCGTCGCCACCGGCATGGACACCCAGCTCGGCCACATCTCCAGCCTGGTAGAAGAGGCAGAGTCCTCCGAGACGCCGCTGGAGCAGCGCTTAGAGCAACTGGGCCGGCGTCTCATCTGGCTCACCATCGCCATCGCTGCGGTGGTGGCCGCCGCCGGGCTCGTCGCCGGCAAGGCGCTGGTGGTGATGCTGGAGACGGCCATCGCGCTCGCGATCGCCGCGGTGCCGGAGGGCCTGCCGGTGGTGGCGACGCTGGCGCTCGCCCGCGGCATGCGCAAGATGGCCAAGCGCAATGCCGTCGTGAAACGCCTCTCCGCGGTGGAGACCTTGGGCACCGCAAGCCTGATCTTCACCGACAAGACCGGCACGCTCACAGAAAATCACATGACGCTGGCCCGGCTCGGCCTGGCCGCCGGCACGCTGACGCTGGACCAGGACCCGGACGGCGCCCGCTTCCTGCGCGACGACGACACCGAGGTGGCGCTGGACGAGATACCGGGCCTGGCGGATGCGCTCACCATCGGCGCGCTCTGCAACAACGCGAGCCTGCACGAGGCGGGCGGCGTCGGCGACCCCACCGAGGTCGCATTGCTGGAGAGTGCCGCGGCCGCCGGGCTGCACCGGGACGAGCTGCTGGAGCGGCTGCCCGAGGAACGGGAGGTGAGCTTCGATCCCGATCTGAAAATGATGGCGACGGTGCATGCCGACGACGGCGGCTGGCGCTACGCCGTCAAGGGGGCGCCGGAGGCCGTGCTCGGCCGCTGCACCCGGGTACGGACCGATGAGGGCGACATCGAGCTTTCCGACGCCGACCGCGAGGACTGGCAGACGCGGAGCGAGCAGCTGGCAGCCGATGGCCTGCGCGTGCTCGCCATCGCCGAAAAGCAGGCCGACAGCGCCGACGCCGAGCCCTATGCGGACCTGACCCTATTGGCGCTCACCGGACTCTACGACCCGCCGCGTCCAGGCATCGACACCACCATCGCCGCGTGCCAGGACGCCGGCATCCGCGTGGTCATGGGCACCGGCGATCATGCCGCCACCGCCCAGGCCATCGCCGCCGAGGTCGGCCTCAGTACGCCCGATGCGGAGGCCGTCGACGCGTCGACGATCAAGAATTTGCAGGCCTTGGACGAAGACGAGCGCGAGCGGTTGCTGGCCAGCGATGTGTTCGCCCGCATCAGCCCCGAGCAGAAGCTGCGCCTCATCGACCTCTACCAGAACGCCGGCTGGGTGGTCGGCATGACCGGCGACGGCGTCAATGACGCCCCGGCACTGAAGCAGGCCGACATCGGCATCGCCATGGGCCAGCGCGGCACGGAGGTGGCCCGCCAGGCGGCAGACATCGTGCTCAAGGACGATGCCTTCGAGACCCTGGTCCACGCCATCGAGCACGGTCGGACCATCTTCCGCAACATCCGCCGCTTTATCGTCTATCTGCTCTCCGGCAACCTCGCGGAGATCATGGCCGTGTCCGCAGCGGCCGTCGTCGGCGCGCCGCTGCCGCTGCTGCCGTTACAGATCCTCTACATCAACTTCGTCTCGGACGTGATGCCCGCGCTGGCGCTGGGCCTGAGCCCGAGCCGGCCGGGCGTCATGGACGAGCCACCGCGCGCGAAGGACGAGCCCATCCTAAAGCGCTCCCACTGGATCGCCATCATCGGCTATGGCGCGCTCATCGCGGCCACGGTGCTCGTGGCCTTCGCGCTGGCCTTGCTCTGGCTGGATCTCGATGCGGGTCAGGCCGTGACCATCGGCTTCCTGACCTTCGGCCTCGGGCGACTGTTGCACGTGCTGAATATGCGGAGCAGCGACTCGCCGATCTTCGTCAACGAGATCACCCGCAATCCCATGGTCTGGGTGTCCATCGCCTTCGGCGTCTTGCTGTTGGCGCTGGCCGTCTGGGTGCCGCTGGCCGCCGAGGTGCTGTCCATCCAGCCACTGCCGCTGGCCGGCTGGGGCCTGGTCGTGGCCTTCTCCGCGCTGCCGCTGCTCGTGGTTCAGGTGACGAAGATGCTACTCGCCCTGCGCCGGCGAATGGCCGCGCGATAAGGCTAGCCCCCGGCGTCTCTGCGATCGTAAACCTGCATCAGCTGATCGACGCCGTCCGGTCCCTGGACATCGAGGTATAGGGCGCTGAGCGTGAAATCATAGGGTGGCCGGAGCCGGTCTCCCAGCACCAGGGTCGCGTAGTCGACGCCGCCCAGGATGCGGGTCACCGTGGTCATGTAGAGCCGCTCCAGCACACGGCTCTGCAACAACAAATGCAGGACCGCCGGACCGGCCGTCGAGTAGATCAATGGCAGGGCTCGCTCGGTCAATGCCGCAATCAGCCGACTGCCGTCGACGGAGCGCTCGCCAAGACGCAGCACCTCGGCACCCGCCTCCTCTGCCGCCTCCTGCGCGGCCTTGTCTGCGTCGTCAACCGTGGCAATGATGAGCCGGTGGGCCTGTGCGAGCCGCGCCAGCACTTGCTCCGGCAAGTCCAGCGACCGGGTGACAATGACCAAGGCCGGCTGCGGCGGCAGGGATTGCCGCAGACGGAATGCCAGCAGATCCGCCGGCGCATCCTTGCTGAATGGCGGCCAGGCTTGGGCCGTTTCCTCGCCGAGCTCGCGCACATGGCGCCCACTCAGAATGATCGCATCGGCCGGAGCCGCCAACTCCAGAAGCAGACGCCAATCTCTCGGATTGGCGGTCTCGGCGGGAACACCGAGGCGTCCCGTCGCTGGCTGGGCAACCGCGATGCGCCCGTCCAGGCTGGTGATGAAGTTGCTGTAGACGAAGGCCCCTGAAGGGGGTACGTGTGATCGCAGATCCTCACACAGGTAGAGCCCAGACAAGGGCACCGGCGTTGCTTCCGGGTACAGCATCCGAAGTCCGCCGCCCTCCCCGTGCTGTGGCTCCAGTTGACTCGTATTCGTTGTCATCGATCTAGCGTGAGCGGGAAGCAAGTAAACCAAAAGACAACGCAAAAATTGCGCAAACATTGTGCCAGGCCGGACGTTCAAGGCCTGCTATTGCAACCCAACTTTTTCAGCAGTAGCCAATCTACTGCGGCAGACCGAGCTGAGCCAACGCCCGGGTCAACGCCTCGCGCTGGTCGGGGTCCTTGAGCGGGAATGCGCGCAGCAGCCGCGAACGCGAAAACGCCGGGTTCAGGGTCAGCAGCTCCTGCACCTGCCAGGCAGCGTCGTCTTGGCAGCCGAGCTTCGAAAGCGTCGCCGCCAGCCACAGGCGCGCACGGGCGTGGGCGGGATTGCGCTGCAGGGCCGTATTGAATTCTCCGGCAGCCTTGTCACGGTGTCGGCGTCGGTCAACGGCAACCCGGTCCGGCTCGATTACCGACTCATTGGCTTTGAGTGGGTACTCGATGAGCTCGGTGGGCCTATCGCGGGGACAAAGATTCCATAGCGTCCCCGGGCAAGATCGATGATCTCGACCTCGTCAAAGCGGCCTTCCCGCAGGAGCCGTGCGCTCCGACGCGCGATGGCCGCTGGTCAAGCCACCTCGGGCTCCCAACCCGCAATGGCTCGCCGGTAGTCCAGCTGCTCGCAGTCTTGGAACCCGCCCGCCTCAGACCAACGGCGAACGCGGATGCGAATGCGGTCCTGATCCAGCTCGATCACGTTGAAGCTGTTGGCGTAGCCAGCCTTCAGGCGGTCCGAAAGTGTCGTACCCGCCTGCGCCGCCACTAGGGTACGCTCGCCCGACCTGGCGGCCATGGTCTCGCTGTGGTGGATATGCAGGTGGCCGGACAACATCAGATCCACTCGACTGTGTCCGAAGCACTCCAGTGCCATCTCCTTGCGCCCGATAACCCCGCGCCCGAGTGCCAGCTCGTGGACGATGAACGGGTGATGCACTACCACCACCCGCGTGGCTGAGGGCTCGGCGCCGGCGAAGAAGCGCTCGACCTCGACCATCTGATGCGCCGAGAGCCGGCCCCGGGACCAGTCGGTATGCGGCGACCACCGTCGCGCGGAATTGAGTCCCAAGACCGCGAGGGTCCGGCTCGAATAGCTCGGATACAGATCCTCGGTGATGTAGCGCCCGTAGCGCTTCCAGGGACGCAACAGGCGACGGATCAGGTCCCAGTCGGGCACGTCGTGATTTCCCGGAACCACCAGCACCGGGGGCGCCAGCTCCGCAAGGAAGTCCCGGGTGGCGGCGAACTCCCGGCGCCGGGCCGATTGGGTCAAATCGCCGCTGATCGCTACCAGCTCCGGAGCGCAGGCGTTGATCTCTTCGATCAGCGCCCGAACCAGCGGCGGCCGCTCGCGGCCGAAGTGCAGATCGGAAATGTGATAGACCGTCGGCATGCGGGTCATTCTGTCATTCGGCGCGCTGCTGCTCATCCGCCGACCTGTCAGCACCCGACCGCTGCTCAGCCGCAAGCAGCGAGAGCAGGCACGGCAGCGCTGTCAGGGCGTCGGCGGCATCCTGGGAGCGTCCGGCTCCCTGCGCAGTCAGATAGCGCTCGAAGGCGACATTGGCATACGGGATGACGCCTCTCACCATGATGGCTTCCTCGAGATTGATGAGCCTTCGGCACCGCTGCGCGAATGCCGACCTCCGGACTGCGGCAAGTCCGATGCCCCTCCGGGATAGGCTCGCGGCCGCGCCAAGGCGCAGCCGGTCAGACGCGCCGGGATGCGACATCCGCCAATGACGCCGCGGAAGGCAGTGGGGCAAATGCCCCGGCGCCGGTGCTTTATACCCGTCACACATGCGGGAGTATTGACGGCAGGCCACTTAACCACACGCCCATCAGGCTGATGTCGCTTGGCACGGTTCCTGCTGATTCCTGGTGGTGGTGGTGCTGGTGGTGGAAACTGGCGAATCGGTTGGCGAAGTAACTATGCCGAGACATAGGGCATCGTCGAACGGGTTACCGGCGGCTTTGCCGAGCTCTGCGAGCGCCGCGGCATTCAGCGCACCCTGTGGCGTGGCAGCTTTGCCATCCCGCATCGGCTACTGCTCGCGGACCCCGACGACTCCAGCGTCGCCGAGGCCGAAGCCGAGGCCACGCAGCTTTCTAGGCCGACCCACCCACCTGATGCCGGAGGCCGAGCAGCGGCCGAATCGGCGCTGACAGTCCAGCTGAAGCAAGAGGAGTGACGGAGATGATCGACGTCCAAACACACTCGGACAGCAACATCGTCGAAATGACCATTCACGGCTCCGTGACGGCGCAGGAGTTCGACGACACCCTGGCCAAGCTCAAGGCCGCCATCGAGCGCCACGGCCGCATCCGCATGCTGGAAGACATCGGCGAGCTGGACACGCCGCCCATCCCGTGGAGCAAGCTCTGGGCCGACGTGAAATTTGGCTTCGAGCATCTGAGCGACGTCACTCATGTGGCGGTCGTCGCCGACCAGGGCTGGATCGGGGCCTACGTGAACATGCTGAACCCGCTCATGAAGGCCGAGCTCAAGCACTTCAAACGCACGGAGCTGGATGTCGCGCGAGATTGGCTCAAGCAGGCGACATGACAGCGCCCAATAAACCGGCGTCTCCCTCGTAACTCCCATCCGAAACAGCGAATGAAAATCCTCGTTGCCGAAGACAACCACATTCTCGCCAAGATCCTCGCCGATCACCTGGCCGCCCGCGGCCACGAGGTGGTGCCCGCGTTCGACGGACGCCTCGCATCGGCGTTCTCCCATCAGCGAGATTTCGATGTCATCGTCATCGACTTGCTGATGCCTGATATCTATGGGATCGACATCCTGGAAGACCTTCACGCACGACAGCAAATGCCCAAGGCCATCGTCATCACCGGCGTCCCGGAGCTGCTGGACGAGGTGTCGCCGCGGCTGGCCGCAATCGGCGTAGAGACGGTGATCCGGAAGCCTTTTCTGTTCGCCGAGATCGACAAGGCGCTGGCGCGACTTGCGTAGACCCAGGCAGCGCCCGCTGCAAGACAGCCCTCCTATGACGGCATCGAAGGAGTAGCCCACATGCCCGAGCGTATCCTGGTTCTTGCTGCCGAACGAGGTGATGCCGAGCTATGCCGCCGCTTTCTGAACGACGCCGGCCTGTTGCACGAAGTCTGCCTGGACGCTGACGCGCTCCGCGCAGCCCTGGCACGTCCGGTCGATGTGCTCGTCATCGCCGCGGAATGGCTCAGGCGGGACGCAGGGGCCTGTGTCCGGGCGTACATCAGCGAACAGCCGGAGTGGTCGGCTTTGCCCGTCATCGTGCTCGCCGAGCCGCACGCCGGGCAGGGTCTCAGCGGCCTGGACGACCTCGAGGCCTATGGCAATGTCACGATGCTGGAGCGTCCGTTGCGCATGGCGGCCTTTATCGGCACGCTGCGCTTGGCCCTGCAGGAGCGCCGGCAGCAGTACCGCATCCGCGATCTGCAGGCCGAGCGCATCGCGGCGATCAGAGAGCGAAACGCCCTCTCGGCCATGCTCGGTCATGAGCTTCGCAATCAGCTGGCCGCCATCCTGATTTCTGCGGACGTGCTTGAGCGTGTACCCGCGGACAGCGCGCAGGCGGCATATTGTCGCGACACCCTCGTGACGCAGGCCCGGCAGATGAAGCGGCTGCTGGATGACCTCTCTGACATGTCGCGCATTGAGCGGTGCAAGCTCTCCCTGCAGCCCAAGCCCATCGATCTGCGCCAGCTCATCAGCGAGGCGATCGATCAGGTCCATCACGGCTTCCAGGCACGCGATCAGCGCCTGGAGCTGGCGCTGAACGGGCCGCCGGTGCAGGTGCTTGCAGACCCTGAGCGGCTTTCCCAGGTCTTCGAGAACCTCATGCTGAATGCCAACCGATACTCGCCAGAGGGCGCCCACATCCGGGTGCAACTGGATACCGGCGATGGTCTGGCGCGAGTGTCGGTGCGCGACGAAGACGCCGGGCTGAGCGCAGAGGCGCTGCAGCATATCTTCGAGCCCTTCTATAAAGATCAGAGCACCGGCAGCCGCCGCGCCGGGCTGGGCATCGGCCTGACGCTGGCGAGGAGCCTGGTGCAGATGCATGGCGGCAGCATCGCCGCGCACAGCAACGGCCCCGGTTGCGGCAGCGAATTCGTCGTCACGCTGCCACTGTACGACGCAGAAGGCAGCAGTGCAGTGTCCACCGCAGAGCCCCCCGAATAGTCCAAAGCACAGCCAGATGCCCAGGTCGGGCACAGACTGCCCGGCCGCAGATTGCCCAGGGACGGACGGCAGATCAATCCGCAAAAGCTTGTTCCCCCTCAGAAGGTCAGAGTAGCGCCGCGGGCTATGCCGGACTCCCGGCGGACTACACTTACCGATATACAAAAGGTTTCTCGGCCTGAGCGCGCCCGCACGACGCCTCGGTCGGACGCGACGCATCGGAGCCGACATGCCGTTCGGATGGGCTGAGCCCCGGCTAGGGGCGCGTGTTGAGGATGGGGCCGAAGAGCCTTGGCCGAGGAGAGTCCGATGCCGGAAGACTCCCAGATCCGTTGGCAGGCCTTGCCGCCGCTGCTGCTGTTGATCCTGCTGGCGGCGGGGAGCTTCTGGTGGTTCCCCTATCCGCTATCCGGCGAGCGGCTGCCCCAGCCTTATGTCGCCGGTACGCCTTTGGAGCGCGTGCAACAGACGCAGGCGCGCCTGTGGCAGGACCCGTTCACGGCGGTCCAGCGCTCTCAGGAGCGTCAACGAAGCCAAGCAACCGCGAGCGAGGATAGGCCAAAGCGGAGCCTGGATTGGCTCAATAAGCTGGCCCAAGAAAAATGCGCGGACACCGACATCTGTCACGTCCTCGGGATCATGGTCTTCGGCGGTCCATATATGGGCGCACAGGAATTCCGCCGGGCCACCCGCTATTCAGTCCTCGCGGGCTTAAGCCGCCAAGGCTTCATACCGGAAGACACCGAGCACATTGGTTGGATCGACCCCCGTGCGGAGCAGGAGTCGCCCGGCAAACACATACGCGGCACGCTCCCATCGGTGATGCCATTCGAGTGGCTCAGCCGAGCGGCTCCGCGTGCTGGACAACCAGTCGGACAGCCGTCGAGCCAAATGCGAGGCGATCGCCTGCTTTTGTTGTGGCTGGACGAAGATGCGCTCACGCGCGAGTTCTACGTTGCCGCCGAAAGCCCGGGACTCCACACGAAAATGTTGCCCCGACTAACCGAGCTGCTGCGCCCGTTCCTCGACGCGAATGGCCGTTACGCCGTGCAGATCATCGGTCCGGCTTCGTCAGGCACCCTGGCGAAGCTTGCCACCGAATGGCTGGAGGCTGGCTCGCAACCCGACGAGGCCGCATCCCCTGGGTCCCCGGCTCCGGCTGAGGCGGACGTCGTGCCTGAGGATACTCCGGCACGATCCCAGACCAATCCGCCCCGATCAGGCCGACCTGCTACGGCAGACCTTCCCCCTAATCCATTGGACGCCGCCTCAGCGGCAACGGGGGCAAGCGCAGCGAGCACCGAGCAGGCAGAGAAAGCGCAACAACCCGACCGGCAAGCGCGCAGCGATCTGCGTGAGTCGCTGAGACCGGTCCGCTGGCTCTCGGCGACGGCCACATCTTCTGCCGCATGGCAAAAGGCAAAGAAAGCAAAGAAGGACGGTCTGTCCATCAAGCGGATCATCGCCACGGACAAGGCGCTGGCCCAGCTGCTGGTCTCCGAGCTGCAGAGGCGCAGCCTCAGGCCGTCCGACACGGTGGCGCTGGTCGGACAGATCGACACGGCCTATTCGCGCGATCTGATCGCCATGCTGCAGGAACAGCTCGCTGCGGTCTTCCGATATGGCACTGTCCAAATCGTTACCGCGCACTACTTCCGCGGCATCGATGGCCACACCCCCGGTGGCTCCGACGACGCCGGCCGTGGCGTGAATGACAGCGCTCGCGCAAACAAGACGCCGAACGCGGATCAGGTCGAGCGCCCCGAAGGTCAAAGCCAGGTCGACTACCTACGGCGGCTCACCAGTGAGCTGGCGCGCCAACATCAGGCTTACAAGCCCGGCGGAGAGATTCGGGCAATCGGCGTTCTGGGAGACGACTACCACGACAAACTGCTGGTGCTGAAGGCGCTTCGCCGGGCCTTTCCCGATGCCGTGTTCTTCACCACAGATCTGGACGCGGCGATGCTCCACCCTGTCGACAATCGCGAGACCCGTAACCTGATTGTCGCAAGCGCATTCGGCCTCGAGCTGGAGCCGGCGCTGCAGGCGGGGGTCGCCCCGTTCCGCACCAACTATCGGACGGCGACTTATCTGGCGACTCGACTTGCCCTGGAGCAGCCTGCGCGACAATCGGAGGCAGCGTCGGACGAGGAGCGGTTGATCGATTCGCAGAAAGCGATCGACAAGCGCATCGGGCCCCTGCTGTTCGAGATCGGGCGGACGGAGCCGGTTCGCCTCAACAACCCGACAACGCCGCGGGGTGCACCCGCAGGCGATCAAGGGACGGGCTGCGGCCCTCGCAAGCAGGATTGGACCGCGTGCTTGGATTGGCAGCCAGCGCGCTACAACCGCCCGCAGCCTTCCACCGTGCTCGGCTTGGTGGTCGCGGCCATTGGCGCGCTCACGTTGAGCGCCCAGCTTTCCAAGCGCTTTCGACGCTTCCTGCTCGGGCACTGGCGCATAGTCGCACTCGGCGCGGCCTTGGCCGGTGTGTTGACCGCTGCGCTCATCTCCGGCCTGCCAAGCCCCCTCGGCGAGCCCTTCTCATGGGTCGAGGGCGTCAGCATTTGGCCGACCGAGATCCTGCGGCTGGCCGCCGTGACCCTTGCGGTGACCCTCTTCTTCGCCGGAATCCGGCACCTCCGCCTGAGCGACCAGGCGATACACGAGCGCTTCTTCCGCGGCACCGACACCGGCACCGACACCGATGAAGCAGCCGCGGCTAAGGTCTCGAAGGATGACGGCCGGGTATCGGGGCATGACATCTGGCAGCTCTATCGTGCCCGTCAGTTCCCAGTTGGCGCGCTGAGCCGCCTGTTGGCGGACGGACATACCAATGTCGTGCCGTCTTGGCTGACGCGACACTTCGTGCTGCGCAACCTGAAGCCGGTCGGCCTCTACCTGCTCATCGGATTCGGCTTGACGATGGCCCTCGGTCGCCCGGAGACACCGGCGAGAGGCGAGCTCGCTTTCGTCGTCGACCGCATCATTCTGATGGCGTCGATTCTGAGCTTCCTGATGCTCTTGTTCTTCGCCCTCGAGGCCAGCCGACGCAGCGTCTGGCTGATCCGGAGCCTCACCGAGCGTTCCTCTTGGCCCGATCTGACGCTCAAGCGCTTTGGGTGGCAGCAAGGTCTGGATCGACGCCCGTTCGATGACTACCTGGACGTCCAGCTCATTGCCGACGCGACGCAGGGGCTGCAGCCGCTGGTCTACTACCCGTTTCTCGTCTTCTTCCTGTTGGTGCTGTCGCGCACCACATTGTTCGACGGCTGGCACATCCCGTTGGCGCTGTACATGATCTTCGGCGTTGCCGCGTTGCTGATGCTGATCGCCGCCGTGCGCGTGCGCAGCGTCGCGAAGGCGGCAAGAGGTCGCTCTCTGGATCGCATCAACCGACTCGTTATCGAGTCCCAGGCCCGACATGATGGGGAGGCCGCGCTGGCACCGATCCAACAGATCCGCAGCGTCGTGCAAGGCATTCGCCGGGGGGCCTATGCGCCGCTGATGGAAGAGCCGATCATCCGAGCGACCCTTGGGCTGGCCAGCGGCATCTACGCGATCGCGTTCGTCGAGTGGCGAAGCGTGGCAGGGATGTGAGCCCCGCACCCATCCGCAGCGAAGGTCTGCAGGCCGCGGGCGCATAGAATCGCGGTGCCCGGTAATCGGCGCCGCGGCTGGGGTTAGGGAAGCGCTGATTTATTGGCGCTTCCCGTCCGGGGCAGGACGCCCCGCCA
>NZ_JAIFKJ010000314.1 GCF_019695415.1 Thiohalocapsa sp. | reverse complement strand
CTAGATTGGGGCAATAGCGGCTGACGCGAGTCGCGCTCGGCGCGGAGCGCAGTATAGCGGCAACCCTGACCGCAACGCCCGCTGACCTCGACCGGCGTACCCGCCGATCGTCTCAAGCCAATAATTCGCTGGACGAGGTGCTGCTGTTGGACTGGAGCATGCGGGTGAAGCGTTCCGGATCGTGCTTGACGATGTCCACGTATTCGTCCAGAAGCCGCGCCCAGTCGCGGCCACCGTGGGCGCGGAGCTTATCCAGGGCCACCAGCAGCAGCTTGGCGGCGGCCCGCAGCTCCCGGTCGTCACCGTCACCGTAGTGGGCCGTCAGCTCCTCGAACAACTGCTCCACGCGCTCGGTGGGGCTCGGCTGTTTGGCGGGCATAGGATGGAACCTCCGCTGACTCGGACGCGCGCAGTATACCCCCCGCGCGGCGGACGACGTTTCAAAGCTGTAGAATGCTGCGCCGCAACAACTCCAACCTGGATCGCCGCCTGCACTATGCTCGTCTATCTGCACGGCCTGAACAGCTCGGGTCAATCCGCCAAGGCGAACCGACTGCGCACGGCGCTGGCTCCGCTGCCTGTGCTGGCACCAGACTACGAGCCGCACCGACCACACGCGGCCGTAGCTCGACTCACCACGGTGCTACAACAAGTTGTGGCGGACAGCGGGCCGCCGGTGCTGGTTGGGAGCTCCATGGGCGGTTTCTACGGCCGCTGGCTCATTACGCAGCTACCCTGCACCCATCTGTTTATGATCAACCCCGCCTTGCGCCCCTGGGCGCAGCTGCGCGGTCATCTGGGCGAGCAGGTGACCTCCGGTGGCGAGCGCTATACGCTGACCCGGGAGCTGGTGGAGCAGACCCGGGACTACACCCCCGCCCGGCCCTGCAGCGACCTGCCGGTGCCCACCACGCTGCTGCTCGACTTGGGCGATGAGGTCATCGACACGCGCGCGGCGGCAGCCCTCTACCGGGGCTGCGCGCGGGTCCTGGCCTTCCCCGGCGGCGATCATGCCTTTCAGCACTTGGACGAGGTGCTGGGTGTGATTCGGGAGGCCGTGGCTCCGGCGGCCGTGGCCTAGGGATACCGATTGTTTGGCCGCGCTCGCCAAAAATGGCACGGAGCTGGGCTTGTTCAGACCTCGGCTCGTATGAAGGTTGACAGGAATCGCCTTAGTGGAGCGATGTCGGCCGTAGTGTCGCGTGGGTCTTGCACCCTACTGCGCACCCATTACCCGCCCGACGATGCGGAAGCCGGCAACATAGGTGCCGATGGCGGAGCCGAGGCTCGCTAGGATGAACACCAACAGGACCCGCGACACGCGGTTGCGCCACCAACCGCGCACCGTGGTGGCGTCCTCGCGGAGCGCGCCGAAGTCCCCGACACTTGGGCGCCGCAGCATGAGCTCCGCGGCACCTGTCACCATGCCGGCACCAATGGTGGGGTTCAGCGACGTGAGGGGCGCGGCGGCGAAGGCCACCAGAATCGTCAGCGGATGAGCGGCGGCAATGGCAGCGCCTAGGGCGGACAAGCCGCCGTTGATGAGGACCCAGTCCCAGACCAGGTTCCAGCCAAGCTCCGGGCTGCGGGTGAAGCCATAGGCGAAGACCCCCAGGATCACCGCCACTACCACCCAGGGCAGCGCCCGCCAGAACCGCGACGGAGGCGGCACCGCGTCCAGCGCGGCGATGGTCGCGGCCGGGTCGGATGCCAGCGGCTGCGCCGCTGTGAGCTGATCGGCAACGCCCTGCAGATGGCCAGCGCCGAGCACCGCCAGTACACGCTGGTGGCCCTGGGCCTCGATCTCCTGCCGCAGGCGTGCCGCCATGTAGCGGTCTCGCTCGGTGATGAGCGGCGCATACAGGTCCGCGCGATCCTGGGCGAACTCGGCAAATGTGGTCTCCAGAACGTCGCCCTGCTTCAGACGCTCGATCTCCTCCTCGCTCACGGACTCCCGGGACAGCATGCCCGCCAGCAGGCCCGTGAACAGGTTGAGGCGCTTCCACCAACCGAGGTTGGCCGCGGCGCGGCGCAGGGTGACGCCAATGTCGCGGTCCACCAACAGCACGGGCAGGCCGCGCTCGTGCGCCAGCTGGATGGCCGCGCGCTGCTCCGCGCCGGGCTCGATGCCGAACTGGTCCGCGAGCCGCTGCTGGTAGGCGGCAAGCGCCAGGCTCGCGGCCACCACATAGACCCGCTGCTCCCGCACCACGGCGAAGAGGTCCATGCGATTGAGTCTATCTGGGTCCGTCAGCGACTCGAACCGGCTCGGGCAGAGCTCCACGGCGACGGCATCGAACGGAGGCGTGTCGCCGGAAGCGTCGGTGAGCAGCGCGCGTACCTGGGCGACGCTGGCGCGGGAGACATGAGCCGTGCCGAGCAGGTGCACCTCGGCGCCTGCCAGGCTGAGGGTTATCGCGGGCTCCTGCGGCGCCGGGGCTTTTGGCGCAGGGGCCTGTGGCGCTGGGGCCAGTTCGGGGTCGACCTTAGGGCTGGACACGGCGACTGGGGCTCGGTGGTGGCAAACGTTGCATGATAGCCCAGCGGCGGTCGACCCCGCGCGCCCGGCTGGCGTTGGCCGTGGCCCGGTCGGGGTTTATCATGCGGCCTGAAGAGCTGTACGTCTGCGGGCTACCGTCACCGGCGGACGCCGCCGAATGCCCACCTCGTGCCTTGCACCGCGCCGTCGAGTCCGCCCATGCCGAGCCTCCGCCTGCCCGCGGCGTCGAACGCCGCCATGCTCCCCGTCGTGTTGCTCCTGCTCGCCGCCGGGGCCCTGCCTAGCTGCGGCTCCATGGAACGCAACAAGCAGACAAGCGCCCTCGCGGACAGCACCAACGCATATCGGGAGGCCCTGCGCTGGGGCTACTGGCAGGCCGCCGCCGAGCTGCTGCATCCGGAAGCCCAGCAGGATCTGGATCTTGCGTCCCTACAGAATGTACGCGTCACCGGCATCGAGCTCGTCCGGCCCGCCGCCATCACTCCGCAGAACAGGGTCATCAGACTCGTGCA
Organism: Thiohalocapsa sp.; assembly: GCF_019695415.1. GTDB lineage: Bacteria > Pseudomonadota > Gammaproteobacteria > Chromatiales > Chromatiaceae > Thiohalocapsa. The sequence goes on along the minus strand of NZ_JAIFKJ010000314.1, from coordinate 1,107 downwards.
GATCCAGTACGTCCTCGAGGACGAGCAGCGCGTGAAGCAGATCATGGACCGTCAGGACTGGCGCTGGGACGACGCTCGCAAGGGCTGGGTCCTGCACAGCGGCCTGCCGGACTTCTGAGGGCGCAGCGTGAACGACGGGGCGCAGCGGTTCGGATTCACCCCGGCAGCACGGTTCCTGCTCGTCGCGGGCGCCTTCGTGGTGGTGGTGGCGGGGCTCAAGGCGGCCTCGAACCTCGTGACGCCTTTCTTGCTCGCGGTCTTCATCGCCGTGCTCGTGGTGCCGCCAATGCACTACTTGCGCAGCCACGGCCTGCCTGGCTGGGCTGCGATGCTGGTCGTGGTTGCGGTGCTGCTGGGCGCCAGTGGTGCCATCGTCGGGCTCTTCAGCGGCTCTCTCAGCGCCTTCAACGCGAGCTTGCCGGACTACCAGGAACGGCTGAAGGGGCTCACCGGTGAATTGGACACCTGGCTCGACACCATCGGTATCCATGTCTCGCGGCAAACGCTCAACTCCCTCATCGACCCGGCCCGCATTTTCGGCATGGCTGCCGAGCTGATCCGCGGGCTCGGCGGAGTGCTTACCAACGCCTTCCTCATTCTGCTGACGGTGATCTTCATCCTATTCGAGGCCAACAGCCTGCCGAGCAAGCTGCGCGCGGCGCTGCGTCAGCCGGAGGCGTCGCTCGCAAACCTGCAAGAGGTGATGCACACCATCAACCGCTACATGTTCCTGAAGTTCTGCACCAGCCTGCTCACGGGCGTGCTGCTGTGGGCCTGGCTCAGGTATCTGGACGTGGATTTCCCGGCCATGTGGGGCATGCTCGCCTTCCTGCTCAACTTCGTGCCCACCATCGGCTCCATCATCGCCGGCATACCACCGGTGATGCTGGCGCTGATCCAGCTCGGCATCAATGACGCACTGCTGGTGACCGCGGGCTACATGCTGGTGAACATCGGCATCGGCAACTTCCTCGAGCCGCGGGTCATGGGGCGGGGTCTGGGCCTATCGACGCTGGTGGTGTTCGTGTCACTCGTGTTCTGGGGCTGGGTCCTTGGCCCAGCCGGTATGTTCCTGTCGGTGCCACTGACGATGGCGCTCAAGATCGC
>NZ_JAIFKJ010000238.1 GCF_019695415.1 Thiohalocapsa sp. | reverse complement strand
CGTCGAAGCTCCCGCTCGACGCCAAGGTGGCCTCCGAAACCGACCACGGTGACTACGTCCTCCGCAAGGTCACGCTGGCCTTCGACAAGGACCGCCGCATGCCCCTGGCGCTGGTCATCCCCAAGGGCCTGCCCGCCGACGCCCCGGCCCTGCTGATGCTCGGCGGCTACGGGCAGGAAATCGAAAAAATGACCGAGGGCGTCTACTCGCGGGCCTACGCCATCCACATGGCCCGGCTGGGCTTCGTCGTGGCCGGGTGGGACCATTTTTCGCAGGACGGGGCCCCCAAACCCCCCGGGGGCCATGGCGCCCGACCCGGGGGCTGCCACCGGGGCCGGCGGGGGGATCCGCGACTGGGGCGCCCCCGGGCGCGGGGCCAAGCCCAAGGCGGGCCTGTGCGGCTTTTCGGTGTCCAACCTGCGCATCCCCGGTGCCGAGCAGCCCTGGGAGGCCGGGCAGGTGTGGGGCCGGCCGGGGCGCATGGTCTCGGCGCTGGACATCATGCTGGAGGGGCCCATCGGCGCCGCCGCCTTCAACAACGAGTTCGGCCGGCCGAACCTCGCCGGCTGGTTCCGCACCTTCGAGCAGCGGGTGCCGCTGGCCGCCGGCGGCACCGAGCTGCGCGGCTATCACAAGCCCATCATGCTCGCGGGGGGCTTGGGCAACATTCGCGGCGAGCATGTCCAGAAGACCGACTTCCCGGCGGACACACCGCTCATCGTGCTCGGCGGGCCGGCGATGCTCATCGGCCTCGGCGGCGGGGCGGCCTCGAGCATGGCCAGCGGTGCGTCGGCGGCGGACCTGGACTTCGCGTCCGTGCAGCGGGCGAACCCGGAGATGCAGCGCCGCTGCCAGGAGGTCATCGACCGCTGCTGGGCCCGCGGCGACGAGAATCCCATCCTGTTCATCCACGACGTGGGCGCCGGCGGCCTGTCCAACGCCCTGCCGGAGCTGGTGCACGACGGCGCCGATGGCGTCGATGTCGGTGGGGGCGGCGGGGCGACCTTCGAGCTGCGCAAGGTGCCCAACGCCGACCCCGGCATGTCGCCCATGGAGATCTGGTGCAACGAGGCGCAGGAGCGCTATGTGCTGGCGGTGGACCGAGCGCGCCTGGAAGACTTCGCCGCCATCTGCGAGCGCGAGCGGTGCCCTTACGCCGTCGTCGGCACCGCCGAGCCCGAGCCGCAGCTCAGGCTCACGGACGCGCATCTGGGCGAGACGCCCATCGACATGCCCATGCAGCTCCTCTTCGGCAAGCCGCCGAAGATGACGCGGGATGTGACACGGCTGCCGGCGCCGGCAGAGCCCTTCGACACCGCCGACATTGACATCGCCGAGGCCGTGCGTCGCGTGCTGCGGCTGCCGGCGGTGGCGGACAAGACCTTTCTCATCACCATTGGCGACCGCACCGTCACCGGGCTCGTCGCCCGGGACCAGATGGTCGGTCCCTGGCAGGTGCCCGTCGCCGACTGTGCCGTCACACTCACCGACTACGACGGCCTCACCGGTGAGGCCATGGCGATCGGCGAGCGCACCCCCTTGGCGCTGCTGGATGCGCCGGCCGCCGGGCGCATGGCGGTCGCCGAGGCCGTCACGAACATCGCTGCCGCGCCCGTCGGGCAGCTCGGCGACATCAAGCTCTCGGCAAACTGGATGGCAGCAGCCGGCCACGACGGCGAGGACGCGAGGCTCTATGACACGGTGCGCGCGGTGGGGCAGGCGCTGTGCCCGGCGCTCGGCATCGCCATCCCCGTGGGCAAAGACTCCATGAGCATGAAGACGGTCTGGCACGGGGACGACGGCGTCGAGCACGCCATGGCGGCGCCGCTGTCGCTCATCGTCTCCGCCTTCGCGCCGGTGACGGATGCTGCAAGGTGTCTGACCCCCCAGCTTCAGGCGGAGCGGGATGCGGCGCTGGCGCTGGAGGATACGGATCTGGTGCTGGTGGACCTCGGGCGCGGCCAGGACCGACTCGGCGGGTCTTGTCTGGCGCAGGTCTACGGCCGCCTCGGCAGCAGACCGCCGGACCTGGACGATCCGGTCCTGCTGCGGGGCTTCTTCGCCGCTGTGCAGCAGCTCAATGCCGAGGGCCGGCTGCTGGCCTACCACGACCGTTCCGACGGTGGGCTCTTGGTGACGCTTGCCGAGATGGCCTTCGCCGGACGCTGTGGGGTGGATGTGGACTTGGCGCTACTGCCGCCGGGGAGGCAGGGGCAGGGCGAGCGCCATCCAGTGGCAGCCCTGTTCAGCGAGGAGCTGGGCGCGGTGCTGCAGATTCGCCGCTCGGAGCGCGCCGCGGTGCTGGCCCGCCTGGCGGAGCACGGCTTGGGCGGTTGCGCCGCCGTCATTGGCCGGCCCACGACGCTGGAGCGGGTGGTGGTCCGCAACGGCATCCACAGGCCCCTGGACGCGAGCCGCACCGAGCTGCAGCGCCTCTGGTCCGAGACCAGCTGGCAGATGCAGCGCCTGCGCGATAACCCGAACTGCGCCGACGAGCAGCATGCCCGCATCGATGCCGATGACCCGGGGCTGCATGCGACGCTCGGGTTCGAGCCCGCGAACGACATCGCCGCGCCCTTCATCAAGACCGGCGTGCGGCCAAAGCTCGCGGTGTTGCGCGAGCAGGGCGTCAACGGCCAGCTGGAGATGGCGGCGGCCTTCCACCGCGCCGGCTTCGACTGCATCGACGTGCACATGTCGGACATCATCGAAGGGCGCCGGGACCTTGCAGCGTTCAAGGGTCTCGCTGCCTGCGGCGGCTTCAGCTACGGCGACGTGCTGGGCGCCGGCGAGGGCTGGGCCAAGACCATCCTGTTCAATCCCCGCGCCCGGGAGCAGTTCCAGGCCTTCTTCGAGCGTGCGGACAGCTTTGCGCTCGGCGTGTGCAACGGCTGCCAGATGCTCGCCAACCTGCGCGAGCTGATCCCGGGCGCTGGGCACTGGCCACACTTTGTGCGCAACCGCTCCGAGCAGTTCGAGGCCAGGCTGGCGCTGGTGGAGGTGCTGGAGACGCCGTCCGTCCTCCTCGCCGGCATGGCCGGCTCGCGCCTGCCCATCGCTGTCGCCCACGGCGAGGGCCGCGCCGAATTCCACGACGCGGACCATCTCACCGCCGCCGCGCCCTACAGCGCCGTGCGCTATGTGGAGAACACCGGCGCGCCCGCCGAGCGCTACCCCGCCAACCCCAACGGCTCACCCGGCGGCATCACCGGCCTCACCACCCAGGACGGCCGCGTGACTATCCTGATGCCGCACCCGGAGCGCGTCTTCCGCAGCATCCAGCACTCCTGGTGCCCGGACGACTGGGGCGAGGACGGTCCCTGGCTGCGGTTGTTCCGCAATGCGCGGGTGTGGGTGGGCTGAGGGCCCCGGGGCGCGGGGTCAAAATTGTGCCCCTCCTGTATCTGCACGATCAACGCGGCAAACAGGTGCGATGCAGGAAAACGGCCGCGGCGGAAAATCTCGCGTTCTCTTTCTTCCCTTTGCGCTTCGTGGTCTCTGCGTGAGCCTCTTTTCCTATATCAACCAAACCGATACACCGAGACGCTGCCGTGACCCAATCCGATTCCCCACAGGATTGCTACTTCTGCCGCGTGATCCGCGGCGAGACCGACCCCTTCATTGTCGAGAACCGCTCCTTCGTGGGCATTTTCGACACCCACCCGGTCAACCCCGGCCACGCTCTGCTCATTCCGAAGCGGCATGTGCTCTCCATCTTCGATCTGGATGAGACCGAGCAGGCGGACTACTTCCCCGCGCTGCAGGGCATCAAGAGCGTCATCGAGCAGACCGACCTGCGGGATCTGTATCAGGAAATGCTCAGCCGCGATTACCTCAGAGACCGACCCAAAGACCAGATCGAAACCGTCCTGGGCCTGGATTTCATAAGCCGCAAGCCGGATGCCTACACCGTCGGCAACAACGACGGCAGAGCCGCAGGCAGAAGCATCGACCATCTGCACGTGATCGTCCTGCCGCGCTACCACGGTGACGTCGAGAATCCGAAAGGCGGCATTCGCAACGTCATCCCTCAACGCGCACACTATCCTAGGCGCTGAGGCGCGGGGACCGCATTGGTGCGCACCGGTCGCATCAGGCAATGCAATACGGTGACGGTAACCCCTTTTGGTCAC
>NZ_JAIFKJ010000467.1 GCF_019695415.1 Thiohalocapsa sp. | reverse complement strand
GCCAGCAGCAGCGCCAGCAGCACGTAGCCGCCGGTCCAGCCCATCAGGAACACCGAGGCGCCGTAGCCGTTAAAGGCGATGAGCCCCGCCATGGAGATGAAGGAGGCGGCGGACATCCAGTCCGCGGCGGTAGCCATGCCGTTGGCCACGGGATGCACACCCTTGCCGGCGACGTAGAACTCGCCGGTGGTGCCGGCTCGGGCCCAGATGGCGATGCCGATGTAGAGCGCAAAGGTGAAGCCGACGACCGAGTAGGTCCAGATATCGAGATTGCTCATAATGTCCGGCTCCCGTTATTCGTGGACGTCGAATTTCTTGTCCAGCCGGTTCATGGCGCTGGCGTAAACGAAAATGAGCACCAGGAAGGCGTAGATCGAGCCCTGCTGCGCGAACCAGAAGCCGAGCGGGTAGCCGCCGAGCTGGAACTCGTTGAGTGGCTCCACGAGGATGATGCCGAGTCCGTAGGACACGACGAACCAAATGAAGAGCAGAATGGCCAAGAGCCTGACATTCGCCTTCCAATAGGCGGCGCGGTTTTCGGGTGTCACCGTTATTGTCCCTCCCTCTGAGACATGTTTATGGGTTGGGTGAGGCGTACGGAGGTTGGGGAGGCTGTCGGTGTCGACCCGGACGCGAACTACCACAGCGCGCGGGCTGGCCGGCGCGACCCCTCAGCGTTGTTGTTGTAATCCATGACCGCGTTCCGTGTCTGGTCATGGCTGCCGGCGCATTGTGTTGCCCTAACTCATGAAGTGTCAACGCCAAAGCGCTGTAAGCCGGACGCTGCTGCGGCCTCATTCATGATCGTTTTGGTCGGTTATGGGTTGCGCCTGCTATAAGGTCGCGCCCGCGAACACCGCGCGGCCGCGCTCGCGTCGCTGCGCTTCGGGCTCGTCCCGGTCAGGGTCCAAAACGCTGCCAGGGGGTGCGGGCGCGGCGACATCATCAGCGCGCCTAGAATGAGGTGAGGGGACGGGCCGTCGGCTGACGGCGTGCAGCCGGCGGCAGCGCGCGCTTGCGCCGGTCACGGCTTTTGCCTAAGTTGCGGAGCTTTCGGTCCATGTGTGCTCCCCTTGTCTTCGAGCTAGGGGCAGGCAGGTCTGCGAGAGGCGTTATGCATTACATCAGCACCCGTGGCGGCGTTGCGCCGGTCGGCTTCGCCGAGGCCTTGATGATGGGGCTCGGCACCGACGGCGGTCTGCTGGTGCCGGAGCGCCTGCCGCAGGTCGACGCGGACTGCCTGCGCGCCTGGTCGGATTTGTCTTTCCAGGCCCTCGCACTGGAGATCATGACGCCCTTCGTCGGGGGCGACATTCCGCGCTCGCATCTTGCACGGCTCATCGATCGCTCCTACGCCAGCTTCTCGCACCCGGCGGTGACGCCGTTACGCGAAGCAGCGGGACGCACCTACTTGGAGCTCTTTCACGGCCCGACGGCGGCCTTCAAGGACGTAGCGTTGCAGCTGTTGGGGAATCTCTTCGAGTATTTTCTCGAGCGCGACGGCGGCCAGCTCAATATCGTGGGTGCCACCTCCGGAGACACGGGATCTGCGGCTATCTATGGGGTGCGCGGCAAGCCGCGCATCAATATCTTCATCCTGCATCCCAAGGGTCGCGTGTCACCGGTGCAGGAGCGCCAGATGACCACGGTATTGGACGCGAACGTGCATAACATTGCCGTGCGCGGCACCTTCGACGACTGCCAGCACCTGGTCAAGACGCTGTTCCGGGATCTGGACTTCAAGGCGCGCCACAGCCTGGGCGCCGTCAACTCCATCAACTGGCTCCGGATCCTTGCACAGACGGTCTATTATTTTTACGCGTGGGGACAGATCAGCGGCGGCGATACAGCGCGGCAGGTGAGCTTCGCCGTGCCCACGGGCAACTTCGGCGACGTGTTTGCGGGCTGGCTCGCCCGTCGCATGGGCCTGCCGATCGACCGCCTCGTGATCGCCACCAACCGCAACGACATCCTGGCGCGCTTCGTGGCGGACGGCCGCTACGCCAAGGGCGAGGTCTTCCACACCCTGAGCCCTGCCATGGACATTCAAGTGGCGTCCAACTTCGAGCGCTACCTGTACTACCTGCTGGATCAGGACCCGGGAGCCGTGTGCGCCAAGCTCGCGGACCTGGAGGCCACGGGGCAGCTCGACGTTGATCCTGCGCAGCTGCGCCAGGTGCAGGCGGACTTCGCAGCCGCTGCCGTCAGTGATGCGCAGACCTTGGCGCAGATTCGCTCGACCTACGAGACGAGCGGGTACATCCTCTGTCCGCATACCGCCGTGGGTGCCGTCGCGTCTCGCGACGCACCGGAGACGGTCGTTCTGGCAACGGCCCACCCGGCCAAGTTCAACGAGGCCGTGCGCGAAGCCATCGGCCGTGAAGCGCCGCCCCCGCCGGCCCTGGAGGGCCTGATGGACAAACCTGTGCGCTGTACCGAGCTTGGCGCCAGTGATGCGGAGCTGCGTGCGCACATCGACGCAGCACTGGCTGCAATCTGACCAACCCCAGCCGGATTTCCCGAGCAGGATTCCCCGAGATCAAGATCCTTGAGCATGGTCGGCGCGTGTGCTGCTCCCGACCACTGACACCATGAGCACCGAGCAGAACAGCATCCTCCTCCTCGACACCACGCTGCGCGACGGCGAGCAGACGCAGGGCGTCTCCTTCTCGCCGGACGAGAAGGCGCAGATTGCGCAGATGCTGCTGGAGCAGCTTCGCCTCGACCGTATCGAGGTGGCCTCTGCGCGGGTTTCCCGCGGCGAGCAGGCGGCCGTCGCCCGCATTGTCGATTGGGCGGCGGGGCATGGCTTGGCGCAGCGGGTGGAGGTGCTGGGCTTCGTGGACGACGGCAAGAGCGTCGACTGGATCCGCAGCGCCGGCGGCCGCGTTCTGAATCTGCTGGCCAAGGGGAGCCGCAAGCACTGCGAGACGCAGCTGCGCAAGACCCTGGACAGCCATGTGGACGACATTCGCCGCAACGTGGAGCTTGCGCTCGAGGCAGGCCTTGCCGTCAACCTCTACCTGGAGGACTGGTCCAACGGCTACGCCGACGATCCGGGTTATGTGTACGCCCTGCTGGAGCGTCTGGGTCGGATTGGTGTCGGTCACTTCATGCTGCCCGACACGCTCGGGGTCATGACGCCGGAGAAGGTCTTTACCGCGGTCATGGACATGATCCGGCGGTTTCCGGAGTGCCGCTTCGACTTCCATCCGCACAACGATTACGGCCTTGCCACGGCCAACGTGGTTGCAGCCGCTCAGGCGGGTGCCGCCTGCGTGCATTGCACGATCAATTGTCTGGGCGAGCGTGCGGGCAATGCGTCGCTCGCGGAAGTTGCGGTGAACCTGCGCGACCAGCTCGGCATGGAGCTGCGCTTGGACGAGCAGCATCTCGCCCGCGCCAGCGAGCTGGTGCAGTACTTCTCCGGCAAGCGCATCGCCGACAACGCGCCCATCGTGGGGGAAGATGTGTTCACTCAAACCGCCGGCATCCATGCCGACGGCGACCACAAGGGCGGGCTTTATGCGACTCGGCTGTCCCCGGAGCGCTTCGGGCGCCGCCGCGTCTACGCCCTCGGTAAGCTTGCGGGCAAGGCGTCACTCGCCAAGAATCTGGAGCGCCTGGGCGTGAGCCTCTCGGAGGATCAGCAGCGCAAGGTCCTGGCGCGCATCGTCGAGCTGGGCGACTCCAAGAAGCGCATCACCTTCGAGGATCTGCCGTTCATCATCGCCGAGGTTCTGGACTCAAGCGATTACAATCACGCCGAGCTTCTGGCCTGCAACGTCTCCTCGAGCCTTGGCCTCGAGTCCACCGCCAGTATCAAGCTGCGCCTGCATGGTGAGGTACACACTGCAGCCGGCAGCGGCAACGGCGGCTTCGACGCGTTCAACAAGGCGCTGGCCGTCATCACCGAGCGCACCGGTATCAACCTGCCGCGGCTGGTGGACTACGAGGTCCGCATTCCCAAGGGCGGGCGCACAGACGCGCTGACCGAGTGCACCATTACCTGGGTCCTCCGAGGCTCGACCGGTACCGTACCAATGACGCCCGGACCCGCGCCGGCCCCGGGCGGTGAGGCCCCACGTAACCAGGCCGCTTCGCATACCGGGCAGGGGTCGGGCCGACCCGTCGGCAGACGCCAG
>NZ_JAIFKJ010000160.1 GCF_019695415.1 Thiohalocapsa sp. | reverse complement strand
CCCGGCCCGTGCTGGCACCTACACCGCAGGAGGTGCTGGCCACCGCCGGCAACAAGCCCTGCCTGGCACCCGGCCTCGGGCTGCTCGACGCCGTACGTGACGCCGGTGTGCGGCGGCTCGCCGTGGTCGGCACCGGCTGTCAGGTGCACATGCTGCGCGCGGCGCAGGACAAGCTCGGGCTCGCGCGCCTCGACGTCATCGGCATCCCCTGCTCCGACAATGTCACCTACCCGGACCTCACGTACTTTCTGGAGCAGGTCTCGCGCTCGCCCGGCACCATCGTCCACTACGAGTTCATGCAGGACTACAGCCTGCACATGCACCACGAGGACGGCAGCACCGAGCGGCTCAACTACATCGACTTCCCCATGGACAAGCTGGAGGGCATCTTCCCGTCGGCGTGTCTGTCTTGCTTCGACTATGCCAACACGCTCGCCGACATCACCATCGGCTACATGGGCGCGCGTCTCGGCTGGCAATGGGTGCTGGTGCGCACCGCCCGCGGCGCGGAGCTGCTGGACCTGCTGCGCGGCGACCTCGACGTCGGCACCCTCGACAGCGCAGGTGATCGCACCCGAGGGGTGCCGCGCTACATCCAAATGCTGGCCAAGCCGCCCGCCAAGCCGCCCAAGCCTATCCGCCGCCTCATCGCCTGGCTGCAGCGCCACCGCGGCCCGCGCGGACTGGAGTTCGCCCGCGCCATTATCGAGATGAAAATGCTCCGCAATCTGCACCACGTGCGCACGCACTTCCCGCGCTTCGAGCCCCGCATCGTGCCGGACTACGTCTATCGGACACTTGCGCCTTATGAGGCGGCACATCAACAGGCGATGGGCCGCGGCATCCGCCCCCAGCCGCAAGCGCGTCAGGACAAGCAGCCATGAGCATACTGCGCGGCCAAGGTGGGCCGCGGCGCGCGACGGTGCCGGCCCTGCTCCTGCTCGGGCTCTGCCTTGCACACCCGGGCACGGTCGCAGCAGTCGAGGCACGCCTGTCTGCAAACAGCGTCGCCGCCGGTCAGCCGGTCACGCTTACGCTCGCGGATACGGCTCCGCTGCCGGTGGATATCGACCTAGGCCCGCTGGCGGCGGCGTTTAGAGTTCTTGACCAACGGCGCGCGGAGACGGTGAGCACCGTCGACGGCCGCCGACGCGAGCGCCATGAGCTGATCCTGACCCTATTGCCGCAGCGCACGGGCCAGGTCTCTGTGCCACCGCTCGCCGTGGGTGACCAACGCACTGCGGCCCTATCCCTCAGCGTCAGCGCCACAACGACACCCGACGCCCAGCTGTTGCCGTCGCCCGCCGAAGCGCCCCAGCCTTCCGGCGCCGATATGCCGCCGCAGCGCATCGATGTCATCGCTGACGTTGATCCTCCGGCTGGTGTCGTCGGCCAGGAGCTTGTCCTGACCATCCGCGTGCGCTCACCCGAGGGTCCACCCCTTGGACACCTGCCGACACCGCAGGCATCCGCTGCCAGGTTGCTGCCGCTCGTCACGACGCGCGCCCCCGAGCCGGACGGCGCGACAGTGCTTATGCACCGCTATTCGGTGTTTCCCGAGCGCGCCGGGAAGCTGCGCATCAGCGAGCTCGGCTTCGACGCCTGGCAGCCTGCCGGCGGCGCACCCGTGCGGCACCGCGCCGAGCCGCTGGAAGTCACGGTGAGCGCGCCGCCGGCGGATGCCGACCTCGACACTTGGCTGCCCGCGCGCGCGCTGACCCTCACCGAGGCCGGCCCCAGCGAGGTGCGCATCGCACCGGGACAGGGTTTGGAGCGACTCATCACGCTACGCGCCGAGGGACTCCCCGCCGACGAACTGCCGGCACTGCCGTTGGCCATCCCCTTTCAGCTCCGCGTGCGCGACGATCCCCCGCGGCTCTGGAACGAGCGCACCGCGACAGGCATCGTCGGCTTCCGCGCCGAGCGCGTGCTCATCAGTGCCGCCGAGCCCGGCAGCTACGTCCTGCCTGGCCCCGCCATCGATTGGTGGGATACCGGCACCGACCAGCGGCGCACCGCCCGATTGCCAGACTGGACGCTGACAGTGGCCCCATTCGCGTCGGCAGACCGGCGGCCGGCCGCCCAATGGGCACGGGACCAGCAGACACCCGAGGACGCAGGCGCCGCCACTGCCGCCCCGGCTGAGTCGCCCCTCGGACGCGGCGAGCCGTCCACACCGAAGCCTGCCGCTGGAGGCCCTTGGGGCATGCTGGCAGTTGGCGGCCTGGGGCTGTTACTGGCTTTACTGCTCGGATGGCTCACTCGCCGCTGGCTGCGCCGGCGGGACGCCGTGCCACAGACAGCCACCGCAGCAGTCCCTGCGGCGCCATACAGATCGGATGAGATGCTGCCTGCGTTGATTGCCGCTGTACGCCACGCCTATGACAAAGCCGATGCCGATGCGGCCCGCGATGCACTGCTTGCCTGGGCTGCGGTAGTATGGCCCGAGCGGCCACCGGGGAATCTCTCGCAGCTCATGCTTCGCCTGCCGTCGCCGCTGCGCGACGACCTGAAGCTGCTGGACATGGCCTTCTACGGACCGGGCGGCAGCGCCTGGGCCGGGCGCCCGGTCGCAGCGCAGCTGCCCGCCATTACGCCCTTGCCCGAGGCGACGCCAACGGCCGCCGACGAACAGGCGCCCGCTTGAGGTGCGGCCGTCGGCGCTCAGCCCTGGCCCAGCAGGGCTGTCAACCGTGCGATCTCCTGTTGGGCCTCCACCTGCTCTGTGACGTCGTACTGTACGCCAAGGTAGTAGATGACCCGTCCGTCCGGATCCAACAGTGGCCGGATGCTGAGGCGGTTATAGAAGCGCGTGCCGTCCTTGCGATAGTTGCGGAGCGTAACCTCGACTGGCCGCTCCTCTGCGAGCGCCGCCCGAATCTCGGCGATGCTGGGCTGCTCCCGGTCGTCACCCTGGAGAAAACGGCAGTTCCGGCCAATGATCTCGTCCTTGGAGTAGCCGGTCATACGCTCGAACACGGCGTTGGCGAACACAATGGGGTTATCCGGCAGATCCGGGTCAGACAAGGTGACACCGTTGACGCAGCTGTCCAGAATCTGCGCCAACACCTTGGGGATCATGCCGGGGTCTTTTTCGACGACGAAGTTCATGTCAGTCTCCGGCCGATGTTGCTCTCAGCCCTCCGTCCAGTTGTGGTGGACGCTGCGGCCGCCGCCTCGTGCGTACCGCGGAGCGCCCGCCCGCTCGCTTGCAACGGGCTCATGCGGACCGCCGCTCCGGCGGTGCGCACTCGGCTTCGATCAGGCGCTTTAGGTTGCGAACCGTGCGCTCGGCACCATCCTGGACGGCCGAGCGGATCAACTTCTCGAAGGGGCGCATCATCAGGTCGATGCGGCGAAGCTCGAAGGTGAAGGTGAGCTTGGTATGCTCAGAGGCGCCATCGAACCGATAGTCCACCAAGAAAGGGAAGCTCGTGCCTTGAAAGGTGAGCCGCTGCGCCGGCTGGATGTGTGTGATCTTGAACGTGGACTCGGTGCGCCGACCCTGATCGACGCGCACCTGCCGGGCGATGCTCCCCACGCGCATCGGCCCCTTAGAGACCATGCGCAGCTCCTTCACCTCCGGTGACCAGCGCGGATAATTGCGCTCGAAGTCCTCGGCGATAAAGGCAAACACCGCGTCCGGGGACCGTTCGATCTCGATGCTCGCTTGCGCTTTGACCACAACGATCTCCTGAGCCGTCTGCTGCGCGGCGCTCACGGGTCGGCTACATGATAACTGCTGCGACTCGGAACAGCGCGCGCGGTTCCGCCTGCATTATGAACCACACACAAGCACAGACGGAAAGGATCAAGATGGGGCGGGACACGACCTATAGGACAGCGCCCGACAACACGCTGGGCCAGCTGTACGATTTCGTCACCGGCGACGAAGACGCGCGGGTCTGTAGGGATATCCCACCCGAGTCCTGTAACGACCAGCCGCGCAACTTCTTCGCCTATCTCGGCGCCAACCTGCTGAGCAAGATCGCCGACGAGCTTTCCAGCGCCAAATTGATTTTGCCCTGGCTCTTGGGTGCCCTGGGCGCACCGGCGGTGTTCGTGGGCCTGCTGGTCCCCGTTCGCGAATCGGGCGTCCTGCTGCCTCAGCTCATGGTGGCGGCCTATATTCGCCGCATGCCGCAGCGCAAGCCGGTGTGGATACTGGGCGCGCTCCTCTCGGCCGGCGCGCTGGGCGCCATGGCCGTGGCGGCACTGATGCTGACTGGGGCAGCCGCGGGCTGGATCATCGTCGGATTGCTCGTGGTCTTCAGCCTCGCTCGAGGCCTGTGCTCAGTCTCAGCCAAGGACGTGCTCGGCAAGACCGTTTCCAAGTCCCGCCGCGGTCGGCTCATGGGCTGGTCGGCCGGTATCGCCGGCGCCGCGACGCTGGCGCTCGGACTCGCCCTCGGCGTGCTCGGCGACGTGGAGTCCGAGCGGCTCGTCTACGCGCTGCTGCTCGCCACGGGCGGCGGGCTCTTTCTGCTCGGCGCGCTCGTATTCGCGTCGATCCGCGAGCAGCCTGGCGCCACGGCGGGCGGCGGCAACGCCCTTACCGAGGCCCTGGCGAGCCTCAATCTGCTGCGCACGGACGCGGACTTCAGGCGCTACCTGTTCGCGCGCATCGGACTTTTGAGCCTAGCTTTGGCGCCCCCGTTCTATGTCTTGCTGCTGCAGCAGAGCAGCGACACGGCCCTGTCTGGCCTCGGGCTTCTGATCATCGCGAGCGGCCTGGCGGGGGCTGTCAGCGCGCCCATCTGGGGCCGCCTCAGCGATCGTTCCGCGCGGTTGGTAATCGTCCTCGCCGCCGCCCTCGGCGGCATCACCGGCGTCGGCACCTGGATCGTGGCACAGACCGGTGTGGAAGGCGTCGCGCTCAGCTGGCTGCTGGCAGGGCTTTTTCTGTCAGTAAACATCGCCCACGCCGGCGTCCGGCTCGGGCGAAAGGTCTATCTGGTAGACCTCGCCGACACCGACAATCGGGCTGCCATGGTGGCGGTGAGCAACACCATTATTGGTCTTGCGATGTTGCTCGGCGGCGTCATCGGCGTGCTCGCAGACCTCTACGACACAGCGACTGTCATCGGTGCTTTGGGCTTGGGCGCACTTGCCGTTTCCGCCTATGCGCTGCGACTGCGCGAAGTCTCCGCCGACGCCGCAGACTGAGCCCGCCCATGCGGCCCGCGCGAGAACCGCACTCAGCGACCCAATGGCAGCAGGAGCTGGCGAACGCCTTCACGCGCGTGCACGTGCTGCTGGATTTCCTGGCCATGCCGGCGGCGTTGCGCACCCAGATCCTCGACCCTGCGCCGGATTTTCCATTATTGGTGCCCCGCGGCTTTGCGGCCCTGATGCGCAAGGCCGACCCCTATGATCCACTGCTGCGCCAGGTGCTGCCGCTCACGGCAGAGCTGAGGGCCACGGACGGCTTCACATCGGACCCGCTCGACGAGTGCTCCACGCTCACCCGCGCCGGCCTTCTGCGCAAATATCAGGGCCGCGCCCTGCTCATGGCCACCAGCGGCTGCGCCGTGCATTGCCGCTACTGCTTCCGGCGTCACTTCCCCCATGCGGCGCTGCCGCCGCGCGCCGCCTTGGATGCACAGCTCGCCGAGCTCGCAGCAGCGCATGACGTCCACGAGCTGATCCTGAGCGGCGGCGACCCGCTGCTGTTGGACGACACAGCCCTCGGCGAGCTGCTTGATCGCACTGCCGCGATCCCACACCTGCGCCGCATCCGGGTGCACAGCCGCCTGCCCGTGGTGCTGCCAAGCCGCATTACGCCAGCCCTGTGCCGACTGCTCACGACGCAACCGCAGCGTTGCGTGCTGGTGGTCCATGCCAACCATCCGGCCGAGCTCGGCAGCGCGGCCTGTCAGGCACTGCAGACGCTGCATCAGGCGGGTATTGTCGTACTGAACCAGAGCGTGCTGCTGCGGGGTGTCAACGACGAGCCGAGCTGCCTAGCGGCGCTCAGCGAGCGTCTTTTTGGTTGCGGCGTCCTGCCCTACTACCTGCATCAGCTGGATGCGGTGGCGGGGGCGGCGCACTTCGCAGTGGACGATGCCTGCGCCCGGCGGCTGGTCGAGGCGCTGCGGCGCCGACTGCCCGGCTACTTAACGCCGCTATTGGTGCGCGAGCGCCCCGGTGCCGACTACAAAGTACCGCTGTTGTGACGGCCGAAGCAGCCATGCCCCCACGGCAGCTGCTCGAGCTCCGGGACGCTATCGCCGTCGCCGCCCGCTGCCAGTCTCCCTGCAGCAGCTAGATCACCGTGTCAGCCAGCGTTGGCGATGCCGTGCGGCACATGCCCGGTAGCGACCCGGCCGCGGGCGTCGGCGCAGTGACGCTCCTGGTCGTCAAAATAGATGTCCGCATCGAAGGCCTCGAGGAAAGGCGCTTTCGGAAGGCCGCCGAGGAACAGCGCCTCGTCGATACGGATGCCCCAGTCGCGCAGCGTGCGGATCACCCGCTCGTGTGACGGGGCGCCACGGGCCGTGATAAGTGCCGTGCGCAACGGCGCATCCCGTGGTGGGAACAATGCCTGAATCCGATGCAGGGCCAGCAGGAACCCCTTGAAGGGTCCGGCGGAGAGTGGCACCGCAGCGGCGGCCACTTCGCGGGCGTTGAAGGCGGCGAGCCCCTCGCTGCGATAGACGCGCTCCGCCTCGTCCGAGAAGAGCACGGCGTCTCCGTCAAACGCGATGCGCACGGGCGCGTCGCTCCGCCGCTCCGCCTGGGCGGGTGCGGGCATCAGGGTCGCAGCAGCACAGCCGGCGGTGAGCGCCTGTCGCACATCGTCGGGGTCGGCCGACAGAAAGAGGTGGGCATCGAAGGCGCCGACGTAACGGTAGGGGCTCGCACCATTGGTGAAGGCCGCACGGGTGATGTCGAGCCCGTGGTGGCGGATGGAATTGAAGACCCGCAAGCCTGTGTCCGAGCTGTTGCGGGAGAGAAGAATGATTTCGACCCGCCCCGCGTCACCGATGCGATCATTCAGAGCAAGCAGCTTTTGCGCTAGCCCAAAGGCGACGCCCGGCGCGAGCACGTCGTTCTCACGGGCTACCTGATAGGCGTGATAGGCGTCGACGCCCTCCGCTTCGAAGACGCGATGGGATTCGTCGAGGTCGAACAACGCCCGTGATGAGATGGCGATCACGAGACGGATACGCTCGGCATCGGCAAGCGGGTCGGCCATGGGTCAGTGGATCAGGACGGCGTCGGTGGAGGCTCGCCTGGATACCGCGACATCCCGCTTTCGGCGCTGAGGGCAGGCTCCCCGCGCTGTTACAGGTACCTGCCCGCGCCCTTGTTATCACCAAGGCATGAAGCTGTTGATGAAGTGCATCGGTCGGCCGATGTTGCGGTTCATGATGCCGAGGTCATCGCGCATGTTGGCGGTGGTATAGGTCATGGACTGCATGGACTGGTCCATGCCCTGCATGGTGGTCAGCATGGGCTCCAGCACGCTCACGTCCCGCGCCATGGAGTCCACGCCGACGGTCATGGTGCGGACGTTGGAGCTGATCTGCCCCATGTTGTCGGAGATGGACTGCATGTTGCTCGCCAGTACGGTCATATTGGAATCAACGCTGATGGCAAGGTAGTGCACGTCCTTCGCCAGGCTGAACACCAGGTAGAAGCCGTAGGCCGCAAGGATGATAAACGCGAACAGCGATGGGTAGACGATGAGCTCCCAACGCCGGGCGCTGTTCTCGAATGCCTGCGACAACCGATCCATCGCAAAGGCATTGGCCTGCGAATCTGTCGCGTCGTCCTGCAGACCGTC
Source organism: Thiohalocapsa sp. (assembly GCF_019695415.1). Classification (GTDB taxonomy): domain Bacteria; phylum Pseudomonadota; class Gammaproteobacteria; order Chromatiales; family Chromatiaceae; genus Thiohalocapsa. The sequence goes on along the minus strand of NZ_JAIFKJ010000160.1, from coordinate 3,551 downwards.
CGGTTCGGTGCCGGGCCTTTTGGGCGTGTCGGAGTCGGATTTGGGATGCGCCATCGCCGTGTTTGCCTCAGTGATCGGATCTTGTTATCGGCAACCGCCCTGCAAAGCACGCGGCCGGTTCCAGACAACCGAATCTAAACCCTGTGGGCCGCAGGTGTTTGCCGGCGTAATGCTCTAGAGACTAACATAAAGGCTCGGAATTCCCACCATCCGACCAGTGGTCTCCAGTGGTACTACCCGGTGGTATCAGGCTCAGCTCAGGAGGTGGGGGAAGAGTGACGCCGCCAGTGCGTAGAATTCCTTGGCGCCCTTGCCTCTAGGCTCCAGCTCGAACACCGCGAGTCCCTCGCTGAAGGAGCGGCGAAACACCGTGCGCTGCGACAGGCGCGGCTTGATGAAGCGCACGTCGGGCAGCGACACCAGCGCGGCGGCGGCCTCGTTGGTCTCGCGCACCGCATGGTGCGTGTCGCCGCGATTGATGAAGCCGATGATCTCCGGTGCGGCGCTGCGCTCCACGGAGTGCACCAAATGCGCGAAGCGCTGGGTGGACCAAATATCCGCCTGGGACGGAGGCACCGGCACCACCACCCGGTCACACAGTGACAGCGCCGTTCGCACCGCGTCCATGTCCGCTGTGCCAATGTCGATGATGGTCTCTTCGTGCTCAGCCAGTGCATCGGGCGTCAGGGCACTACGATCGCGCACCAGAATCGGCGGCTCGAATCCCTCCTCGGTGCGCACTTCGCTGACATCCGTGAGCGTGGCCTGCGGGTCTGCGTCAAGCAATTGGATGTCGACGTCGGCCATCGCGAGCCAGACACCGAGGTTGAAGGTCAGCGTGCTCTTGCCGGAGCCACCCTTGAGACTCCCTACCACTGTGATCATGCCCGAAAAACTCCTCAGCGGTGCCCCTGGTAATCGCGCGCGAGACGACCGTTAGGGCCCGCTTCGATAGTAGCGGCGATAGAAATCGTCGGGTGGCGCAACAGGCGCCCGTCCGGGCGCATAGCCAAATGTTGTGCCGCGTTCATCCTCATCCCGCGGGCGATAGCGCCGGTCGTCGTAGCGGTCGGCAAAACGGCCGCCCTGTGCGCCGCTGTGGTGGCGCTCCTGCTCCTTCGGCGTCAGCGGCCGGAAACGATAGTCGGCGCCAGTACCGCCGCCGACATGCTGTCCCAGGCTGGGGTCATCGCGAAAACGGTAGCGTCGCCGGTCGGGCAGACGTCCTCCGTCGCGGTAACCGTCAGCATAGACGCTGCGCCCGCCGGGCCTGCCCGCTTCGCCGTAGCCCTCGTCGCCAGACCAATACCCTGGCGCCTCGGACGCTCGGCGCTGCCGCGGCAGCGGCTCCTGCGCCCAATCCGGCGCGCCATAGCCGTTCGGTGATCGCGGCGGCGGCTGGTCTGGAGAAGGGCGATCCGCGTCCGCATGCCACGGAGCGTCTCGGTAACCCTCCGCTGGATCAAAGAAGGTGGCACCTGAGTCTCGGCTCCATCCGTAAGGACTGTAGCCCCCGGCATCATCCTTGTAGTCAGCGCCAGTGCGAAAGTCGTCGTAGTGATAGCTGCCGCCCAGGTCCTGGCCGTAGCCGTCGCCGTCGCCAGAGCTGTCGGGAATCGAACGATAACCGCTCCCCTGGTTGTACCAGCCTGGGTCCGGTGCGCCATAGAGGTCATCAGCCGTGAGCGGCCCCGCCAAAAAGACGCCAGGGGCGAGCCAGAGGACGAGGGCCAGGATTCTCAACATGTGCAACACCACCTGCGGCAGGATCCGTTTCTGTCGGCCGCATGCGGCGGCCGTTGCCCTTAGTCTAGCCGCAGCGGCACCGCCCGACCCGACGAACTCTCCGATCTACCGGAAACCCTGGCTGCCGTCTTCGTCCGTCTTGAGGCGGATACCACGCCGCGCCGCCTTCTTCTGCACCTTGGCAACCTTGCCAGTGGCAGCAGAAGAGGGCTTAGCCTGGGCCTTCTTCTTGCTGGTCCGCCGCTGTTTCGGCTTCGGCGCTCCGTCAGGAGCTGCAGGGGCACCCGCGGACTTCGCTCGCGCCTGTACGAGGTCCGGCGTTGGTACGGCCTCAGCCGCTGCCGTTGTATGCGCCGGAGTGGTCGCGGCGGTTGCCGCGGCAGGGGCCGCATCGGACTTGCTGGTGCGCAGCGCGTTGGGCACGGCGCCCGAGCTGCTGCGCTCGTCATAGGCGATACCGCTGTCCGTCCCACCCCCAGGTCCAGTGCCACCGCCGCCGGGGCCGCGGTCCGGCCCGCTGCCGTCGTGACGGCTGCGCTTGCCCTTGAGCAGGGTCTTGAGCCAGTCGTAAAGCAGGAGAAAAATACCGCGGACCAGGTAGAACACCAGCATGAAGGCGCCGCCGACCTTGGCGAGCACCGGGGACGGCTCACGCTGGCGTGCCGGCACCGTGCGCTGGCCACTGCCGCCTTCGTCCAGCAGCGCCTCCGCGCAGGGCACGGTGCTGACGGAGGGCGCACTGGCTACAGCGACCTCGCACAGGTCGCGGCTGGCGGCCACGCAGCCGAGCGGAATAACGATGAGGGTCAGAATGGTGGACACCAGTACGCCGGACGACAGCGAGATGGCCATCCCCTGGAAGATCGGGTCTGTGAAAATAACGCTGGAGCCCGCCACCAGTGCCAGCGCCGTAATCACAATGGGGCGCGTGCGGGTCTTGCAGGCACGGATGACGGCTTCCGCCACGGGCACGCCTTTCTGCACCTCGTGAATGGAAAAATCCACCAGCAGGATGGAATTGCGCACAATGATGCCGGCGAGCGCGATCCAGCCGATCATGGACGTGGCCGTAAACTCGCCGCCGAGACCGAGCTGAAACATCAGCCAATGGGCCGGAATGATGCCGAGCAGTGTCAAGGGAATCGGCGCCATGATGACCAGGGGAATACGAAAATTGCCGAACTCCCAGACCACCAGGATGTAAATGAGCACCAAGGCCACCGCGAAGGCAGCGCCCATATCGCGGAAGGTCTCGTAAGTGACGGTCCACTCACCCGTCCACTCGAAGCCCGAGATCCGATCCGTCGGCGGCGAGCCGAGCCAATAGGCCTGAGGCTCGGTGCCGTCCGGCGCGACATAGCCCATGTCTTCGAGCCGGTTCTGCACCTGAAGCATCGCATACACGGGCGCGGCCAGGTCCCCGCCGACGTCCGCAACAACGTATTCAACGGCGCGCAGGTCCTTGCGATAGATGATGTGCTCCTCCGGCACCCGCTCGAAGCGACCAAGCTCGCGCAACGGCACCGTGAACCCGGCCGTGGAGCGAATGGGTAGATCGCCGAGCCGGTCGATCTGCGAGCGCTCCGCCAGCGGCACCTGCAGCACGATGTGCACAGGCTCGTGGCCGGCCCTCATCTTGACGTCGCCCAAGGTGGCCCCGCCCAGTGCCATGGCCAGATTCTGATTGATCGCGTCCACCGAGATGCCCCGACGTACGGCCTTTTCGGTGTCGACATCGAAACGCCAGTAGTCGAAGGGCTCGCGGATGTAGTTGTCCACGTCCCGCGTGCTCTCGGCCTGCTCGA
>NZ_JAIFKJ010000655.1 GCF_019695415.1 Thiohalocapsa sp. | reverse complement strand
CGGGGTATAGCGCAGTCTGGTAGCGCGCCTGCTTTGGGAGCAGGATGTCGGGGGTTCGAATCCCTCTACCCCGACCAACACAAGGACTGGGCGCCGGATCTGTCTGCTGAAACCGTCCTCTGGGAAGTCCGAGCCTCAGCGAGCAACAGGTCACCTCAAGCCCCGATAGCTCAGGCGGATAGAGCAGGAGCCTTCTAAGCTCTTGGTCGGGGGTTCGAGTCCTCCTCGGGGCGCCAATCGAGCCAACCGCGATCGGGAGAGGTTCGTGGGGCGCGCAGGAGTTGGCACATCGCAAATCGACAGGTCAATGGCGGACGTAGCTCAGTTGGTAGAGCACCTGGTTGTGGCCTAGGTGGTCGTGGGTTCGAGCCCCATCGTTCGCCCCAAACAGCATCGGCGCACGCTCGCGCCAACCCAAGCAAGGGCCGTTAGCTCAGCTGGTAGAGCAGTGGACTCTTAATCCATTGGTCCTAGGTTCGAATCCTAGACGGCCCACCAGTCTTATCAAGGGGTTACGGGAGACCGTAGCCCCTTTTCTTTTCCTGTCTCGGGGATGCGGCTGCGACCTGTCGCGCTATGATCGCGCCTTGCTGTCCTTCCCTCGGTACTCATGACGCGCACCACCTTCCGTCTGCTCATCGGGCTCGGGCTCATCGCCTTGGTGCTCATCGGCGCCGGCGCTTATCTCTACTTCGTCGGCACGCGCACAGTGCTGGAGCACGCCGAGGCGCTGCGATTCAGCCGTATCCAGGCGTCGCGGCTCGCCGATACCGGCACACTGCGGCTTTTCTATGCCTCCAACCGGGTGCCCAGCCCGAGCCCGGAGGGTGCGGGCGCGGATAGACGCTTTGCATCCGAGCGGCGCGACACCCTGGAGCTCGGCAGCTTCGACATCGCCGTGGAGCCGACGCTGGGCTTCGGCATGCTGCTGAACGCGAGTGACTGGCTCATCAATGAAGAGATTCGGCTCGAAGAGGTGAGGCCGCTGCTGCGGTCGGCATTCAGTGGCGAGCTGCGCGAGCAGGTGCTGGCATCTTCGTATCGCTCCCTGCTTGTGGTGGTGCACGGCTATCGCGAGACCTTCCCGTCGGCGCTGCGCAAGACCGCCTTCCTGACGCATATCTTGGACATAGACACCCCGGTGCTGCTGTTCGACTGGCCGGGGGATCAGGGGGCATCGCTCTCCGGCTACCGTCGTGCGCGTCGGGTGGCCACGGCATCCGCTGAGGAGCTGGCCGAGATGCTGGCGCTGGTGGTGGAGCAGGTAGCGCCGCAGCGGCTCTGGCTCATCGCCAACAGCCTGGGCGCGCAGGTGGTGGTGGACGCCTTCCAGCATTTGGCCGCAGATCCGGCCTTCGCGGACCGGCCGACCGAGATCGAAAACGTCGTCCTGACGGCGCCGGATGTGGGCCGGGGCGAGTTCGATACGCGCTTGCGCGAGGAGATCGAGGCGTTGGCGGGCAACCTCACCGTCTATGTCTCCTCCAACGACCGCGCGCTGCTGGTGAGCCGGCTCATCAACCGCGATAGGCGCCTCGGCGAGAGCAGCCTCGACCCGCGCAATCCGGATCAGTCGGCGGTGGCGGCGAGCTTTGCAGCGCTGATGCAGCCTGCCGACCAGCGCCTGACGCTGGTGGACGTCACGCCGGTGAACCGCACCCGCAACTTCCATAACTTCGGCCTGGAGACGCCGGAGTTCTTCGACGACCTGTTCCTGCGGCTGACCAGCCGGGAGCTCCCGGCCAGCCGCCGTCTGTATTTCGTTGAGACCGCAGACGGGCGGCGCTACTTCGTGCTGACGCGCGGGCTTTGACCAGCACTGTCATTGGCCGCGCGCCGCTCGGCGACATCCAGCAGGATGATCCGCTTCAGCTCCTCCACCGCTTTGGGATGATCGAATCCGCCGTGCCCGGTGGGCACCACCAGCTCCGACTCGGCAGCGGGCCGGACGCCGTAGGCACGTGTGCAACCGCAGTAGGGTCCACCAGCGCTGCTTCGAGGCGCCCCCGCCTCGCGGCGCCCGCCGCGCGGGCACTGTCCGGTGCCGCCCGCGGTGACGGGTTTGAGGCCGCTGCGGACAGGGTGGGCATCCGGCCCAGGCTCCTCGGTTCTTGCTGGGGCTGCGCCACAAGCGTCGCCGGCAGTTGATAGCCGGCGCGCGGCGCATTCGGGTCCTGCGGTGCCGGGTCGCGGGGCGATTGCGTGTCGGGGTGAGGCGCTCCCGTGGACCTCTCAGTGGAGTCGCGCCAGGGCGTCGTCCACCTCGGAGAAGGAGAATGGCTTCTTGACTACGAGTTCGACGCCGATCGCAGCCAGGCGCGGCGCGACCTCGTCGAGCAGTTCCGGAAAGCCGGTGATCACGATGGCGGGGGGCATACGATGCGCTGCGTAGAGCTCCTCCAGCACATCCACGCCGTTGACATCGGGCATGACCAAGTCGATGACGATGGCGTCGAAGTCCTGCCGCCGGCAGAAGATTGTGGCGAGCCGCCCATCGAAGGCCGGTACGACATCGTGGCCGCGCGCGGTCAGATGATCCGCCAGAATCGTCGCGAGGATGTGATTGTCCTCGGCAATGAGAATCTTCACGGGGCACCTCCCATGCTCGTCATGCGGTCGCTGCAGGCAGGACAGATACCGTGGCTGAGCTCGGGCAGCACGGCCTCGGCAAGCATATCCAGTGTCTGTACGGCCTCCTCCAGCTTGAGCCAGGCGCTGCGCGTGTAGACGGCTTTGCACCAACTACAGATCTGCAGTGGATGATCGCTGCGATGCGGCAGGGTCGGGTCGAGCACGGGCATCCACTCGCGGCCTTCCAAGCGCAGCACCCGGCTGCGGAACTCGATCTGGCCCTCGGGCCGCACGTCCATCCGCATCTCCATGAAGCGCCGCACGTTCGGGGAATCGCAGCGATAGCGGAAATGGATGGGACGGCCAGTCTCCCTGACGCGATCGATCAGGAGCCTATAGATATGGCGTGTCTCGGCATCCGAGATATGCGCCATCAGAGGGGACCCCAGCACCGCTTCGGCGTCGTCGGGCCCGGCGTTCTCCGCCGCGAACTCCAGCCAAGCGTCGTTGACGAAAGAAAGCCGGTCTTCCGCGTCGATGCGGTGGACAAATTCACGGTTGTCGACGTCTTGCTGGCGCATTGGCATGGGGTCCGGCTGGCGGATGTTCAGCGCAGTCTCGGGCTGAAGCACACTGACAGTATAGCGAGGCGGCGCCTCGAATCGACGAGCGACCGGGTCGCGGGCAGGGCACTGCTTTGTCGATGGCCGGGACCGAGGGCCGGCGCCGCCGCACAATCAGGCTCGAGCTTCCTCATGCGATGCTGCAGTGAGGCCCGGCGCTGCCTGATCTGCCAGCTCGGCAATGTCGCCGAGCAGCCGGTCGTAGTCCGGACTCGTCGGTGCCGCGTAGTTGAAGTTCTTGAACAGGCCCGTGAGCTTGATGAAGAACTCTCGTGCTGCGTCTTTGCTGGGGAAGCTGTAGTCCCGGTGCACGAGCTCGTAGACCCGCTCGAAGGTGAGCTGCTGGCGCTCGATGGGGGCGGACGCGTCCACCTTGTCGAAGGCGTCCTGCTGCAGGAAGACCATGTCCACGAACAGCGCCTTTTGGTAGGTCAGGTAGTCGGCGATGGTGACGCCTTCCTCGCCGGTGACCTGCATCATCTGCTGCACGGCGTCGCCGCGGCGCAGCAGCTCTTGAATCTGCTTGACCCGCGGCACCCAGCTCGGGTTGATATGCCGGGCGTACCAGTCGGCGAGCTGGTCCAGATACCGCGACCAGGAAATGAGCGGGTCGATGGCGGGGTAGAAGCGCTTGTAGGCCCGGTCGTAGGAGAGCCCCAGAAAGGTCTTGACGGTGGCCAGTGTGGACTGCGTCACCGGCTCCTCGAAGTTGCCGCCGGCGGGGGAGACAGTGCCGATGAGGGTCAGGCTGCCCTCGGCTTCGTCGGCGGTGCGGAAGACGCCGGCGCGCTCGTAGACGCTGCGGATGGAGGAATCCAGATAGGCCGGAAAGGCCTCCTCGCCCGGGATCTCTTCCAGGCGCCCGGAGGTCTCGCGCATGGCCTGGGCCCAGCGCGAGGTGGAGTCCGCGAGCAGCAGCACGTGGTAGCCCATCTGGCGGTAGTACTCGCCGAGGGTGATGC
>NZ_JAIFKJ010000371.1 GCF_019695415.1 Thiohalocapsa sp. | reverse complement strand
GTGGAGCACAACAAGGACGTCGTCATCCTGCTCGACAGCATCACCCGCCTGGCGCGGGCCTACAACACGGTGGTGCCGTCCTCGGGCAAGGTGCTCACCGGCGGTGTGGACGCCAATGCCCTGCAACGCCCTAAGCGCTTCTTCGGTGCCGCCCGCAACGTGGAGGAGGGCGGCTCGCTCACCATCATCGCCACCGCCCTCATCGACACGGGCTCGCGCATGGACGACGTCATCTACGAGGAGTTCAAGGGCACCGGCAACATGGAAATCCACCTGGACCGGCGCATTGCCGAGAAGCGCATCTTCCCGGCGATCAACATCAACCGCTCCGGCACCCGCCGCGAGGAGCTGCTGATGAAGCCCGCGGACCTGCAGAAGGTTTGGATCCTGCGCAAGATCCTGCACCCGATGGACGAGCTGGCAGCAGTGGAATTCCTGCTCGACAAGCTCAAGCACACCAAAACCAACGCCGAGTTCTTCGACTCCATGAAGGGCTAGTCGGCGGCCAGCCACCGGCTCCCAGCCATCCGCCCGCAGCGCTCCGCCCACAGCGCACAGGCATCGTCCGCCGGGAGCGGCATCATGTCCCCGCATCACGCCAGGCTCGCCGCCGCGCTCTCGCTCGCCGGCCTGCTCCTCTCCGCCGCACTCCTCGCGGCGCAAGCCATCGTGGACCTGCGCCGCCTCCAGCAGCTGGAGACCGATCTCGCGGAGCTGCACGACGTGCGCTATGGACTGCTCAATGCCGAGGTCTGGGTGGAGCAGCTCTCCACAGTGCTCGCGCACAAGATCGACACCTTCGAGATCACGGCGGAGAGCCGCCCGGCCATCAAACGCAACATCGAGGTCGTGCTGGACCGGATCCTGGTGGAGGTGGAACGGTATCTGCGCCGGCGGAATGCCTCCGGCGACAACCTGCTGGAGCGCATGCAGGGCGCGCTGCGCCAGGGGGTGCAGGACTTCCTAGTGGACTTCACAGAGCTGCGTGCCCGAGTGCCGGCCTATGCGGACGCCGTCCTCGACGAGCTGGACCGCCCGGAGACCCGCGCCGAGCTCAAGGCACAGCTCTTGCGCGCGCTCGATACCGCCGCGGCTGCCACCTTCTCGGCGACGGACTTGAGCGCCTTCGCTGCCGTGCTCGCCCGCCACGACTGCGTGGACGCCGCGGCCTGTGAGCCGAGGCTCCGCTACACGGCCGATGCGTTAGCACAACGAGCACGCGTCTTCGCCGGCGGTGCACTTCTCGCCGTGAGCGCCATGTTCTTCGTCGCCTGGCGCGAGCGCCCGCACCTGCGCCCGGAGGTCATGGCCATGCTCACGGCCGGCGCCCTGGTGCTGCTGGCCGGGGGCGTGATCACGCCGATGATCGACGTGGAGGCGCGGATCTCGGAGCTGCGCTTCGTGCTCCTTGGCGAGCCCATCGTGTTTACCGACCAGGTGCTGTACTTCCAGAGTAAGAGCATCCTCGACGTGGTCCGCGTGCTGGTGGATACCCGCGCCTGGGATATGATCTTGGTCGCCGTGCTCATCACCCTGTTCAGCCTCGTCTTCCCGGCGTTGAAGGTCCTCGCGGGCTTCGTCTACTACGTCGACTGGCGGAGTCTGCGTGCCAGCCCCATGGTCTATTTCTTTGCGCTGCGCTCCGGCAAATGGTCCATGGCGGACGTGCTCGTGGTGGCCATGCTGATGGCCTACGTGGGCTTCAGCGGCCTCGTGGAAAGCCAGCTCGCCGCAATGGCCGGCAGCGGCCGCGGCGTGGACGTCATCACAACCAACGGCACCACGCTGCAGGTCGGCTTCTATCTGTTTCTCGCCTTCGTGATCGCGAGCCTGGTGCTGTCGGCACTGCTGGAGGCTCGCGTCGGCAAACGGGTGAGCTGAGCCGCGTATGCCACCGTCGAACCTCAGATCCTTGAACCCCAGACAGGCCGAGGCGGTGGAGCATGTGGGCGGCCCGCTGCTGGTGATCGCCGGGGCCGGCTCGGGCAAAACGCGGGTCATCACACGCAAGATCGCGCACCTTGTCCGTGCCCATGGCGTGCCGGCCCACGCCATCGTCGCCCTCACCTTCACTAACAAGGCTGCCCGGGAGATGAAGAACCGCGTGGGCAGCCTGCTCAAGGGCGAGCGTGCGCGCGGCCTCAGGGTGTCCACCTTCCATACCTTCGGGCTCAACCTGCTGCGGCGCGAGGTGGAGGCCGCCGGCCTGCGGCCCGGCTTCTCGCTGTTCGACCCGGAGGACGCCGCCACGGTGCTGAAGGAGCACCTGCGCGAGCACGACCTCGCCGATGCCGTGACCCCCGCCGCGGCGCTGGCGCGCATCTCGCGCTGGAAGAACGCGCTCATCGACCCGGCCCGCGCCGCAAGCACCGCCGAGGACGACTTCGACGCCATGCTCGCGGACCTCTACGGCCGCTACGAGCAAAGCCTTGCCGCCTACAACGCCTGCGACTTCGACGACCTCATCGCGCGCCCGGTGCGCCTGCTGCGCGAGGACCGCGACATCCGCGAGCGCTGGCAGAACCGCATCCGCCACCTGCTGGTGGACGAGTACCAGGACACCAACGGCGCCCAGTACGAGCTGGTGCGACTGCTGGTGGGCCCGCGCGGCGCCTTCACCGTGGTCGGAGACGACGACCAATCGATCTACGCTTGGCGCGGGGCGCGGCCCGACAACCTCGCCCGGCTGCGCGACCACTACCCGACCCTCCGGGTGGTGATGCTGGAGCAGAACTACCGCTCCAGCGGGCGCATCCTGAAGCTCGCCAATGACCTCATCGGCCACAACCCGCATCTGTTCGACAAGCGCCTGTGGTGCGATCTCGGCCCTGGCGAGCCCGCCCGCGTGCTGGTGTGCCGCGACGAGGCCCATGAGGCCGAGCGCGCCGCCGCCGAGATCCAGCACATGCATCTCACCAAAGGCCGCCCCTACGGCAGCTACGCGATCCTTTACCGCAGCAACCATCAGGCGCGGCCCTTCGAGCAGGCGCTGCGCAGCCTTGGCGTCCCCTATTTCCTGAGTGGCGGGGCCTCCTTCTTCGCCCGTGCCGAGGTCAAGGACGTCATGGCCTATCTGAGGCTGCTCGCCAACCCGGCGGACGACGCCGCCTTCCTGCGCGTGGTGAACGTACCGAGGCGCGAGATCGGCCCCACAACCTTGAAGCACCTCGCAGCCTTCGCCGCTGAGGGCGAGGAGCCGCTGGCCGCCGCCTGCGCCGACCCGCGGCTGGCCGCGCAGATGCCGGCACGCCAGGCCGGACGGCTCATGGAGCTGGCGGGCATCCTGGCCGAGCACCGCACAGTGACCGAGCGTGCCGCCAACCCCATCGCCGCTGTGCGTGCCCTGCTGGAGCGCATCGACTACGCCGGCTGGTGCCGAGACAACGCCCCGAGCCGCGCTGCTGCCGAGCGCCGCCTGGACAATGTTGCGGACCTGCTCGACTGGCTGGAGCGCCTGCAACGGGAGGCCGCCGCCGACGGGGCTGCCGGCGCCACGCTGCCAGACCTCGTCGCCAAGCTCACACTGCTCGATGTGCTGGAGCGCCAGGACGAAGCAGAGGGCGGCGACCGCGTGCATCTGATGACCCTGCACGCCGCCAAGGGCCTGGAGTTTCCGCACGTCTACCTGGTGGGCATGGAAGAAGAGCTGCTGCCCCACCGCGGCAGCCTCGATGCGGCCGATGCAGAGGTCGACGGCGGCGGCATCGAAGAAGAGCGCCGGCTCTGCTACGTCGGCATCACCCGCGCCCAGCAGAGTCTCACCTTCACCCGTGCTCGGCGGCGCCGACGCTTCGGCGAGACTGTCACCTGCGAGCCGAGTCGGTTCCTGTCAGAGCTGCCCAACGCCGAGCTGCACCAGCCCGACAGCACCAAGCGCACCGACGCCGAAGCCCGCGCCCACGGCAGCGCCCAGCTCGCCGCCCTCAGGGGCCTGTTTGCGGACCGGTGAAAGGCCGATCGCGGCGAAGCCACGAGCCGACACCGCAACGCCATGGGAGAGACACGACGATTGCGCGGACGGCCGCCGCCGACCATGGACAAGCGGCCGCGAGGAGACTATGCTTGCGAGTTCGGTAGCGGCCCAACCTGCCGGTGCCGCCTACCTAAGCGCCTGTAGCTCAGCTGGATAGAGTACTGCCCTCCGAAGGCAGGGGTCACAGGT
>NZ_JAIFKJ010000095.1:3400-11393 GCF_019695415.1 Thiohalocapsa sp. | reverse complement strand
TTCGACTAAGAAGCCGTTCAGCAGTAAGGCGACCAGCAACAGGTTAAACACCGGTGCCAAGTCCAGAATGGGAGTGGCTCGGAGACCGATGCTCAGAAAGAAACCCGCCACAAACATGCCTTTTAGGCCGAGCAGCGCCTTGGCAAGCTCGCCGGACTTTGGATGGGACGCCACCATGACACCGAGCAGCAATGCGCCCAGGTCGCCCTTGACGCCGAACAGATCGAAGACCTCCGCCCCGCCGATGCCCAGGGTGAGACCGAACAACAGCAGCAGCTCCCCATGGCCCGCGCGCTCGAGCAGCCAATCGAGCGCTGGCCGGGCCCAGATGAGGCCGAGCAGCAGCACGGCCCACAGGCTGGGCACCTTGCCGGCGGAGAAGGCGAGGAACACCACGGCCGCCAGGTCCTGCATGATCAGGATGCCGATGGCGAGGGTGCCGTACAGCGACGCCATCTCACCCTTCTCTTCCAGCACCTTCACGGCGAACACGGTGCTCGAAAAACTGAGCGCGAAGGCCAACACCAGCGCCGGGCCGTACTCGATGCCGGCGACGTGCGGCAGCCCGAGCCCGCCGAAAGCGAGCAGCAGCGGCACGAACACGGCAATGACGCCCAGCATGTGCAGCGACGCCACACCCCAGACCTGCGGCGCCGCCAGGCTCTTCAGTTTGAGCTTGAGACCGATGGTGAACAGGAGCAGCGTAACGCCGAGCTCCGACAGTGCACTGATGACCGGCCCCTCTTCGGCACCGAGCCCATTCAGCACAAAGCCCGCCACCAGGTACCCCACGAGCGGTGGTAAGCCGTAGTGCTTGGCGACGACACCGGCAGCGAAAGCAACGGCAATCCAAGTGATGGCGTCGAACATCGACGATGACTCCTCTGTTCGGGCGCTGATCAGCGACCTTCGCCGATCCCGATTGCGATTCCGATGGCTCTCCCGCAGAGACCTCGGCGCCCCGGCACCATACCGAGCCGGCGAACTTGACGTAAAGCACGACACGTGCCGATTCCCGCCGGTGCACCAAGGCGCGTGACGAGACCGTTACGATATACTCGACCCGCGCGTTGTCCTGTCCTGGACATCGCCGACTGCCACCCCGAAAACCGCTCAACGATCAAGGGTCAATCCATGTCCGAATACAACGCGGAGGACGTCCGCAACGTCGCCCTCGTCGGCCATGCCGGTGCCGGCAAGACCACGCTGGTAGAGGCGCTCCTCGCCGCAGCCGGCGCCATCAAGGAGCCGGGCAGCGTGGACAAGGGCACTGCGGTCTGCGACTGGGACGACATGGAGAAAGAGCTGAAGCACTCCCTGGACGTCGGCATCACGGGCTTCACCACCCACGGCAAGCACATCAACCTGCTGGACACCCCCGGCTATCCGGACTTTCTGGGCAGGGCGCTGTCGGTGCTGAGCGCCGTGGAGACCACCGCCATCGTCGTGAATGCCGAAAACGGCATCGAGCCCCTGACCCAACGCATGTGGAAGGCCGCGGATCAGCGCAACCACTGCCGCATGCTCATCGTCAACCGCATCGATGCGGACGGCGTGGACCTGGGCGCCCTGACCGCGCAGCTGCGCGAGGCCTTCGGTGCGGAGTGCCTGCCCATCAACCTGCCAGCGGACGGCGGCAAGCGCGTCATCGACTGCTTTTTCAACCCGTCCGGTGACGGCGCCGACTTCGCGAGTGTGGAGGAGGCCCACAGCCAGATCATCGACCAGGTGGTGGAAGTCGACGAGGAGCTGATGGAGCGCTACCTGGAGCAGGGCCAGGCGCTCAAGCCCGAGCAACTCCACGACGCCTTCGAGGAAGCCCTGCGCGAGGCGCACCTGGTCCCCATCTGTTTCTGCTCCGCGGCGACCGGCGCCGGCATCCCGGAGCTGCTGGAGGTCTTGGTGCGGCTGATGCCCAATCCCGCCGAGGGCAACCCGCCGCCCTTCATGAAGGGCGAGGGCGCCGACATGCAGCCGGTGCGCGTCGTCCCGGAGCCCGATAAGCACGCCATCGCCCACGTCTTCAAGGTCGTCAACGACCCATTCCGGGGCAAAATCGGCATCTTTCGCATCCATCAGGGGCGTGTCGCCACCAACGGCCAGCTCTTCATCGGCGATGCACGCAAGCCCTTCAAGGTAAGCCACCTGTTCCGGGTGCACGGCGCGGACCTGATTGAAGTCGACGAGGGCGTACCGGGGGACATCCTCGCTGTGACCAGGGTGGACGACATCCATTTCGACGCAGTGCTGCACGACTCCCACGACGAAGATCACTACCACCTCACCAGCATGGAGTGCCCGGTGCCGCTGTTCGGGCTTGCCGTTACCGTCGCCAAGCGCGGCGACGAGCAGAAGCTCACAGACGCCCTGCACAAGCTCGAAGCCGAAGACCCCTGCTTCCACGTGGAGCACAACGCCGCCGCCAACGAGACGGTCATGCGCGGCCTCGGCGAGCTGCACCTGAAGGTGCTGATGCGAAGGCTCTCCGAGCAGTTCCACGTAGACATCGAAACCAAGCCGCCGAGCATCCCGTACCGAGAGACCATCACCGCCAAAGCGGACGGCCACCACCGCCACAAGAAGCAGACCGGCGGCGCCGGCCAGTTCGGCGAGGTGTATCTCCGCATCGAGCCGCGGGACCAAGGCGCGGGCTTCGAGTTCGTGGACGAGACCGTCGGCGGGTGCATCCCGAACCAGTTCATCCCCTCCATCGAGAAGGGCGTGCGTCAGGTGCTGGAGGAAGGCGCCATCGCCGGCTATCCCATCCAGGACGTGCGTGTGGCCGTCTACGACGGCAAGTCGCACCCGGTTGACTCCAAAGACATCGCCTTTGCCACGGCCGGCAAGAAGGCCTTCCTGGATGCCATGGAGAAGGCCAAGCCCGCCATCCTGGAGCCGGTCGTCAAGATCCGCATCACGGCCTCCGACTCCCACATGGGCGACCTCGCCGGTGACCTCTCAAGTCGCCGCGGGCGCATCCAGGGCAGCGAGTCCAAGAGCCGCGGGCGCATCGTCATCGAAGGTGAGGTGCCGCTGGCGGAGCTGGAGGGCTACGAGTCCCGACTCAAGTCCATCACCGGCGGCGAGGGCAGCTATACCATCGAGCTCAGCCACTACGAGGCGGTACCCGGCAACATCCAGAAGCAGCTGGCGGATGCTTTCCAGAGATCGAGTGACGAGTAATCACGAGGGGGGAGTATCGAGCGGCGAGGGGCGAGGCATTGACGATGCAGGGCACGCCTGCGGCCGGCGCCTCGGTGCTCGAACCCCGCCACTCGAAGCTGGGCATCGCCCTTGGCGGTGGGGCCGCCCTGGGCTTGGCGCACATCGGCGTGCTGCGCGTGCTGGAGCGCGCTGGGCTGGCTCCGGGCGTTGTCAGCGGGACGTCCATGGGTGCTGTCGTCGGTGCCGCCTACGCCGCCGGCAAGCTGGATCTGCTGGAGGCGCTGGCGCGGGAGGTCAACTGGCGCCGGGTGCTGCGCCTGACCGACTTCCAACTCGGCGGCAGCGGGGTGCTGGAGGGCAGAGCCATCGAGCGCGAGCTGCGGCGCCACTTCGGCGAGCAACGCATCGAAGACCTGCCGATCCCCTTCGCGGCCGTGGCCACAGACCTCGGCACCGGTGCCGCCTGGACGGCAACCGCGGGAGACCTGGTCACCGCGGTGCGCGCATCCATCTCGTTGCCCGCGGTGTTCGCGCCGGTGCGGGTCGGCGGCCACCTGCTGGTGGACGGCGGGCTGGTGGCGAACGTGCCCGTGGCCGCCACGCGGGCACTGGGCGCTGATATCGTCGTTGGCGTCGACGTCACCGCGGACTTCGAGGGCGTCGCCGCCACCGTCGGCCTGCGTGACCACCTGCTGCCGGAGGGGCAAAGGCACGGCATCCGTGCGCGCCTCTGGGCGGCCGTGCCGCGCCGCTTGCGAGGCTGGCCCCTGCTGCGCCGGTTGCGCGCCTGGGCCGACGAGCCGAGCCTAATCGCCGTCGCACTCGCCTCCAGCGCCCTGGCGCTGCGACAGCTCTCCCTGCAACAGAATGCTGCCGACCCGGCGGCGCTCACAGTCACGCCGCGGGTGGGACACATCTTCCACGGGGAGTTCGACCGGGCCGAGGAGCTGATCCGCATCGGCGAGGCGGCCATGGAGGAATCCCTCGACGCGCTGTCAAACCTGACCCACTCAATCCGAGCAGCGCCGTCCTGAGCTTGGACTTCGCCCCGACATGCTACCGGCTCCGCTGCGCCGCAGGGGAATGCCGCCAAAGAGCGGTCGACTGCGCCCGTTAAGAATTGTGGTCCCAGCGGACTTTCACTGAACCTCACGCGCTGCGCCGCATGCGGCGCGCGTCCATGGTCAGCCGCAGGGCGCCGTACCCCAGTCCTCATGTCCACGCCCGGGCCAACACTGCACCTGGAGGCCGGCCCAGGTGAGCTGCCAGTCGGCACCTTGCGGCTCGAACTCCAGGCGATGGCGCTGGCCGCGCACGGAATCATCCGGCAACCCCACCTGGGTGAACAGAACCACTTGCTGGTCGTCGGTCTCCGACAATAGTTCTGCGCTTTCCGAGTAGTTGCCTTCCACGGCCTCAGTCATCCCGAAGAGGTCCTGGGCCACGGCCAGCGGGTCGGCGCCGGCGCTATCACCGGCAGGCAATGGAACGGGATCAAATGGGGCCCGGCCCGGATCGGCGTTGAGGGCTTCGCTTTGCGCATCTTCGGGCGGAGCGGCGCAGCCTGCCAGCAGCACCGTGATCAGGAAGAGGCCGTAGGTAAGCCATGCGAGGAACGGACGAGCTGCCGAGCGCCGGCGCGGACTGACATCGGTGATGTATGGAGCAGTCATGCGTCCGGGTCTCCATCTGTCTCTGATCCAAGGATGATACCGGAACCCCAAGCCGGCACCGTAGCGCCGACGCGGCCGCAGTCAGCCATGAGGTTGGCACCTAGGGGCCTGCCCTTGCTCAGCCGGCCGTGCTGTACTCACTCTTGGAGCCGGTGAGGTCCCAGGCGAAGGTGCAATCGAGATGGGACAGCACGGAGATGAGCCCGCTCTCACCGTCCTCGACGAGCACGGCGATCGGGGCACGCTTACCGAACTGCTTGTTGCCGCGCTTCATCCACATGTCGCGCATTTCCGGGTTGCGCGGAAAATAGGTATGCAGTGCCTCCTCGATGCGCAGCAAGTAAGCAACCCGGCGATCCACATTGACGTCCACGGGGAAGGCCTCTTCTTCGCGGAAGCGGGCCAAGTTGCGCGCCTTCACGGACTCCGGCAGCTGCAGCAGGCGGATCATGTCCTGGGCGCTCAGGTTCCAGCTCTCGAGCATGCTCATGACCTTTCGGGTCATGCTGTGGCGTTCTTCGGTGGTGAGCTCTGTCATGGGCTTTGACCTAGGTTTGGAGCCTTGCAGCGGCCCTGTGCTGTCGCCGCGGAGGCATTGCTGCGGGGGCATAAATGACGGCCACACCGCAATCCGAAGGGGCTGCCGCGGAGCTGTCGCTGCCGGTGCTTCTGATTGGATCACAGTGCTGCCAATGAATGACACCAGCCGACATGCAGACGAAAACCCAGCATTCAACCCGGAAATCGTCCTGACGCGTACCCTCCGGGCCGCAAAGCCAGGTTCGTCCCCGCGGCGGGGCCTCGGTCAGCTGTCGGGCGCCACGCGCGTGGCGTCCAGCCCGATGCCGATGGGACCGCGCTGCAGCCAGATCTCGAGCACCTGACCGTCGCGGCGCACCGTCACCGGCACCAGCTCCCCGCGGGCACCCGCGCTGGTGGCCTCGCGCAGGTCCTGGAATTCCAATACCTGGGCGTCCCCATAGCGCTCGATGACATCGCCCGGTTGGAGACCACCCTCCTCCCCCGCGGAGCCGGGTATCACCGAGTCCACGGCGACACGGTTCGGCTGACCGGTTTCGTAGAGATACCGATCATAGGCATCGAGGCCGATCGCATCCTCGTTGGCCGCCGTGTGTGCGTTGTGGGGGCGCTAGGCCTCTCGGTAGCGGTGGGGGCTGAGCCAACCGTCGCGGGCGGCTTCGGCGCGCAGATCCGGCGTGGCCAGCGACAACTGCGAGCGCGGCCAGATGAGGTCGTCCGCCACCTCGGCCGTTACGCCAGCGCGCAGCAGGGCAGCGCGCTGCTCCGCCGGCGATGCCGGCCGGCGGCGCTGTCCGTCAGCGGACTCGGCGTCCGGCTCAGCGGCATCACGCTCCACCCGCGCCACGCGTTGACGCAGCTCCGCCAGCTCCGCCTGCATGCGGCCCCAGCCGTCGGTGAGCTCCTCGATGCGCGCCGCCAGGGCGTCGGTCACCTCAGGCGACACGGCGGACAGCGCCGGCTCGGTATCGGGCTCGGCATCCTGCGGCGGCTCGGGCGCGGACGCCGGCACTGTCACCGAAGCGACATCCGGCACTGCCTCTTCGGCAGACGGCGGCTCCGAGACCATTTCCGGGACCGACGCCGGCTCCGGGACGGGCGGCGCCTCGCGCAGGACATCGGAGAAGACGGTGGCGCCGGTGAGCAGGCCAGCAAAAAATGTGGCCGTGGCGGTCAGTATCAGTTGCGTGCGTTGCTGCATGGTCTGGGGCGTCTCGCGCCGTTGCGACTGGCTGCGTGCGGATGCCGTTTAGGCTGCCCGGGCTCGGTGATGTTCCGCAACCTCGGGATCGCGTCGACCGGACCGCCCCCAGCGCGTGCGCCGCCGCGCCGCGGGCTCAGGCGGGCAGCCGATCCAGCAGCGTTTCGAGTGTGCGGCCGATGCCGGTGTAGACCTCGGGGCCCGCTGCACGCATCTCGGCGGCCGTCTGCACCCAGCGATCCGGCACGAGCTCCTCGCCGCATGCATCACACAGGGCGCGCACGCTCTCGGGAGTGGACTCGAGGTGACACTGGAGCCCCAGCACCCGATCCTCCACGAGGAAGGCCTGATGCGTGCAGGCTTCGCTCTGCGCCAGCTGCAGGGCACCCGCCGGCAGATCGAAGGTGTCGCCGTGCCAGTGGTAGACCATCTGCTCCACGGGCAGGCCTTCGCAGAGGTCGAGGCGCTGCGCCTGGGCCGTCAACCGAATGGGGTGCCAGCCGATTTCCACGTGCGCGTTGCGGTACACCCGCGCCCCAAGGGCAGCAGCAATGAGCTGCGCTCCCAAGCAGATCCCCACCACGGACTTGCCGGCCGCGACGGCATCGGCGATGAACGCCTGCTCGGCCACGAGCCACGGATAAGCCTCGGTGTCACCGACCCCCATGGGCCCGCCCATGACGACGAGACGGTCGAAATCCGTCGGCGCCGGCAAGGGATCGCCGGCATACAAACGGCAGATGTCGAGCGGGTGGCCTCGACGCGAGGCCCAATCTGCGATGGCCGCAGGCCCCTCGAAAGGGACATGCTGGAGCACAAGGATGCGCATCAGCCAATCCTGACCATTGACACCAGTCGTCCCGGTGGCCCTGTCGTTCGGCTATATTGCCGGATTACGTCAGGCAGGTTACGTGAGCGACCGGGCGAACTGCAACCGTCTGCTGCCCTTTGCATCAAGCCCTGCACGTTCCTGCACCCAGACTACAGCGCCGAGGCATGCTGCGATGACCGAGACCGTACGTTGGCTTTCCGAGCTGGGCATGGACGATGTCGGCATCGTCGGCGGCAAGAACGCATCGCTCGGGGAGATGATCCAACATCTGACCGCGGTGGGCGTGCGGGTGCCCGGCGGCTTCGCGACCACGGCTGCGGCGTACCGGGAATTCCTCTCCGCCAGCGGGCTCGCCGAGCGCATCGCGGCCGAGCTGGAGCAGCTGGATGTCGACGACATCGCCGCGCTCAGCGAGGCGGGGCCAAAGATCCGCGGCTGGATCATCGAGCAGCCCTTCCCGGCGCGCCTGGACGCCGACATCGAGGCTGCCTACCACGAGCTCGTCGGCCAAGATGGCAACGAGACCGCCTCATGGGCCGTGCGCTCGTCGGCCACCGCCGAGGACCTGCCGGATGCCTCCTT
>NZ_JAIFKJ010000095.1:0-3300 GCF_019695415.1 Thiohalocapsa sp. | reverse complement strand
AGCTACGGCCTCGGCGAGATGGTGGTCCAGGGCGCCGTGAACCCGGACGAGTTCTATGTGCACAAGCCGACCCTCGCCGCCGACCGGCCGGCCATCCTGCGCCGCAGCGTTGGCGACAAGGCCATCCGCATGGTTTACGCGGAAGCCGGGGCAGACGAGCCTGTGCTGACCGAGGATGTGCCCGAGGCCGACCGCCAGCGCTTCAGCGTGAGCGACGCCGAGGTCGAAGACCTCGCCCGCCAGGCCGTGCTCATCGAGGAGCACTACGGCCGGCCCATGGATATCGAGTGGGCGAAGGATGGCACCGACGGCCTGCTCTATGTCGTACAGGCGCGCCCGGAGACGGTGCAGAGCCGCTCGGGCCAGGTCATCGAGCGCTACAACCTGAAAGAGCGCGGGGAGGTGCTCGCCACCGGCCGCAGCATCGGCCACCGCATCGGTGCCGGCAAGGCGCGGGTTGTCGAGTCCATTCGCGATATGGGCCACGTGCAGCCCGGCGACGTGCTCGTCACCGACATGACAGACCCGGACTGGGAGCCGGTGATGAAGCGCGCGGCGGCCATCGTCACCAACCGCGGCGGGCGCACCTGCCACGCCGCCATCATTGCCCGGGAGCTGGGCGTGCCGGCCGTTGTGGGCTGCAACGACGCCACCGACCGCATCCCGGATGGCGCCGAGGTGACCGTCTCCTGCGCGGAAGGCGACACCGGCTTCATCTACCAGGGCGCCCTGGACTTCGAGCACAAGACCGCCGAGCTCGACAAGATGCCGGAGGTGCCGGTGAAGGTGATGATGAACGTCGGCAACCCGGAGCGGGCCTTTGCCTTCGCGGCGACGCCGAATGCCGGCATCGGGCTCGCGCGGCTCGAGTTCATCATCAACAACACCATCG
The DNA here is from genome assembly GCF_019695415.1 of Thiohalocapsa sp. Taxonomy (GTDB): domain Bacteria; phylum Pseudomonadota; class Gammaproteobacteria; order Chromatiales; family Chromatiaceae; genus Thiohalocapsa. Next base: position 2,408 of record NZ_JAIFKJ010000095.1, on the reverse strand, counting down.
GTATCCACCCGAGGGCGCTGCTCGAGTTCGACGCCCTGCCGGACGACCTCAAGGCCGAGATCGGCCCGCGCATCGCGGCCTATCCGTCGCCGCGCGAGTTCTACGTCATGCGCCTCGCCGAGGGTATCAGCACGCTGGCGGCGGCCTTCGCGCCCAACCCCGTCATCGTGCGCATGTCCGATTTCAAGTCCAACGAGTATGCCAATCTCGTCGCCGGGCCACGCTACGAGCCGAGCGAAGAAAACCCGATGATCGGCTTCCGCGGCGCCGGCCGCTATGTGGCCGACGACTTCCGCGAGTGCTTCGCCATGGAGTGTGAGGCACTGAAATACGTCCGCGACGAGATGGGCCTCACCAACCTGCAGATCATGATCCCCTTCGTGCGCACGCTGCGCCAGGCCAAGGCCGTCACCGAGGCACTGGCCGAGCAGGGGCTGAAGCGCGGCGAGAACGGCCTCAAGCTCATCATGATGTGCGAGATCCCCTCCAACGCCGTGATCGCCGAGCAATTCCTGGAGCACTTCGACGGCTTCTCTATCGGCTCCAACGACATGACCCAGCTCACGCTCGGCATCGACCGCGACTCGGCCCTGGTGGCCGCGGACTTCGACGAGCGCGACCCGGCCGTCAAGGCGATGCTGTCCATGGCCATCCAGGCCTGCCGCAAGCAGGGCAAGTACGTCGGCATCTGCGGCCAGGGGCCGTCGGACCACGCCGACTTCGCCGACTGGCTGGTCAAGGAGGGCATCGAGAGCGTGTCACTGAACCCGGACACCGTCATCGACACCTGGCTGTATTTGGCGGAGCACGCGGGGAAAGGCTGACGCCTCCGGGGAGAGTGCTAGAGTTGTGGCTGAGTGTTCCCGAGTATCCCGCCCCGACTGACCCGCACCGACAAGGATCGTTTTCTGCCCCTGGCGCCGGATTTCGTCCTGGAGCTGGCCTCGCCCAACGATGATCCGGTCACACTGGACGAGAAGATGCAGGAGTACCGGGCGAACGGCGTGCGACTGGGTTGGCTGCTGCTCCCGGAGACACAGGAGGCACGGATCTATCGACCGGCGACGCTACCGGTGACGCTGAGCGCGCCCACGAGCCTGGACGGTGACGATGTCCTGGAAGGTCTGAAGCTCGATTTGACGCGAATTTGGCAGCCTGCCCTTTGATTCCGAGCTGCGGACGCTGTATCGCCCTGCGACGAGCCTGATCGACAACGGCTCGCGCCGATCACCGCAGACATGGTCCGCGCGCCATTCGAGCCCGGCACCTTTTCTGCCACAAGGTGGGGCCTGTCGCGGCCAGAGGCCGCTCCCACGCCGGCAATGCCGGGCGAAGTCCCCGCCGTAATCTGCGACAATACCGAGCGTTTGTCAGCACGCACGAGGTATTGCATGAGTAAGTACGACGTCTACGCCCTGGGCAACGCACTGGTGGACATGGAGTACGAGGTCCAGCCCGAGGATCTCGAGCACCTGAACATCGACAAGGGTGTGATGACGCTCGTGGACGAGGCGCACCAGCTGCGCATCATGGACCATCTGCGCGAGCGCCATCATCAGCGCGGCTCCGGCGGCTCCGCGGCCAACTCCGTGATCGCGCTCTGCCAGTTCGGCGGCACCGGCTATTACTCCTGCAAGGTGGCCGACGACGAGCTCGGCCACTTCTACCTCAAAGACCTCTGCGACGGCGGGTGGCCACCCGCGACACCAGCTTCTTGGACGACGGCGACACCGGCCGCTGCGTGGTGCTGGTCACGCCGGACTCCGACCGCACCATGTGCACCTACCTCGGCATCAGCGGCAACCTGTCGCTGCACGAGCTGGATCAGGAGGCGCTGGCGGCCTCCAAGTGGTTCTATACCGAAGGCTACCTGGTAACATCAGACACCGCGCGCGTCGCCGCCATCGAGGCCCGCAAGCTCGCCGAGCGCTCCGGCGTCAAGACGGCCCTCTCCCTGTCCGACCCGAACATGGTCAAGTTCTTCAAGGATGGTCTGAAAGAGATGATCGGCGAGCGCGTCGACATGGTCTTCGCCAACGAGGAAGAGGCCATGGGCATGGCCGAGGCAGACAACCTGGACGATGCTGTTGCCTACCTGAAGACCATCGCCCGCGAGTTCGCCATCACCCGCGGCCCCAAGGGCGCGCTGGTCTGGGACGGCGAGCAGGCCATCGACATCGACCCGGTGCCGGTGAAACCCGTTGACACGGTGGGCGCCGGTGATATGTTTGCCGGCGCCTTCCTTTATGGGCTCACGCAGGGTTGGAGCCATCAGCGGGCCGGGGACCTGGCGGCGGCGGCATCCGCCAAGCTCGTCACCAGCCTTGGTCCTAGGAGCGCAAAAGAAGAATCCCTGGCCATTCTAAAGCAGCACGCTTGAATTTGCTGGCGCGACCACGGTCCACCGG
>NZ_JAIFKJ010000372.1 GCF_019695415.1 Thiohalocapsa sp. | reverse complement strand
ACGTCCAGGCCAAGCGTATCCACGAGTACAAGCGCCAGCACCTGAACCTGCTGCATATCGTCTGGCTCTACGAGCAGATCAAGCAGAACGCAAACATCGAGCTCACGCCGCGCACCTTCATCTTCGGCGGCAAGGCGGCCCCCGGCTACTTCATGGCCAAGCTCATCATCAAGCTGGTCAACGCCGTCGGCGAGGTCATCAACAATGACCCGCAGGTGAACGGCTATCTGCGCGTCGTCTTCATGCCGGACTTCAACGTCAAGAACGGCCAGCGGCTGTACCCGGCAGCCGACCTCTCGGAGCAGATCTCCATGGCGGGCAAGGAAGCATCCGGCACCGGCAACATGAAATTCTCCATGAACGGTGCGCTCACCATCGGCACCCTCGACGGCGCCAATGTCGAAATCCGCGATGCCGTAGGCCACGACAACTTCTTCCTCTTTGGGCTGACCGCATCCGAGGTGCACCAGCGTCAGGCTGAGGGCTACCGGCCATGGGAGGTCTACCACGGCAACGAGCAGCTCAAGTCCGCAATGGACCTCATCGCCTCCGGCCTCTTCAGCCACGGCGACACCGAGCTCTTCCGCCCGCTCATCGACAACCTGATCCACTCGGACCCCTTCATGGTGCTTGCGGACTTCCAAGCCTATGTCGACTGTCAGCGCCAAGTGGACTTGGCCTATCGTGCGCCCCACAACTGGGACCGCATGTCCATCCTCAACACCACGCGCATGGGCAGGTTCTCATCGGACCGGTCCATCCAGGACTACGCGGACCGGATCTGGCAGGTAGAGCCGATGCCGATCGAGGTATGAGACAGTGCTGGGTGCGCAGTGCGAGGCGCGCTCGCTGAGCGGCGGCAGCTCGTCCCCGGAAACCGCGGGGTGGACTGCAGGCCAGTGCGAACGCTCCGCGGGTGCGCGCCGCTTCGACCCCGCACCGCACACTGCGCACCGCGCACCCGCCGCACGGATACCCATCGCACGCCGGTTTTCGGTTTGTCGCGCGAAGAACCTGCTGATCTGTCTGATCTTCCTCGAACCTCGCCCCTCGAAACTCGCTCCCCTCCGCTATAGAACCATGGAGGCCCACATGAAACGCACACTGCCCATCATCGTCATCACCGCCCTGACCGCCACCGCCTGCACCCAGGAGACCCAGAACAAGCTCGGTCGCTCCATACAAAACTGGACAGGCGCGAACGGCGTGCTGGAGATCTACGCCGGCGACAAGCTGGTACGACGCTTCATCGACATCGACAAGCTCACCACCGCCAGCGCCACCCAGGGCGGCGGCGACCGCCCGTACCGTTTCGGCTACGGCATCATCGACAAGAACCTGAACGGCACGCGGGATGACGATGAGCGCAAGGTCTATTTCGAGATCAGCGACTACGCCACCAACTACGTCTTCTACGGCGATCCGGGCACATGAATCTTGGCTGCGACTTTCATGAGGTCCCATCCGCCGTCGGCGAGCGGCCCCGCACAGCCACCACAGGCAGATGCGACATCGGCGACCGGCGGGTTAGCCGACGTCAGCCGACCTGTCTCGGCAGCGCAGCCAGCGCGTGACGCGCCGGTTTCGCTCGCGTCAGCGGGGCATTAGAATAGGGCGGTCATTAAACGGTCACATTCCCGCATGGATCTCGCCGAGGCCATCAGCAAGCTCGTGCCTCTCCAGGTACGCCTTCCAAACCCCCGCAAGCCCTTGGATTTGGAAGCCCATTACGCGGCGGAGGTGTTCCTCGCGGAGACACCCCACGGTTCCGCCGTGATCTGGCTGGATCCGTTTTGGTGCGAACGGCCGGATACGTCCGCTGCGCACATCGCCTATGCCGAGCCGGTGCGTCAGGGCAGCGAGGAGCGGTGGGTGGACAACGACCCGCGCTACGGACCCCGCTGCATCCCCTACCAGAAGCCGTTCGTCATCGAGCGGCTCCGCAGCGACTCCGCCGCCTGGAAGGATTACAAGACCTGGCAGCACCGCCGCGCCAGCAAAGGCCAGGCCTGTTGGCGGCGCGCCGCCTGGCAGCGCGTGGAGCAGGAGCTGGCGGAGGTGGTACAGCGGCGCCTCACCTGAGGCCCGGACACTGGGTAATCGCGCATTCCGCAAAACGCGCAGCGGACCTCGCAGTCGGATCGAGCCTCGTCTGCGCCCGCCCCGCCGGCAAACGCGGCGTCAGCGCAGCAGATGGGTCTTCTGCGCGCCGTCCTTCAGCAACTGGGCAAAACGCTTCATGAGCTTTCGTCGCGTGAGCAGCATGCGCAGACTGTGCTTGCGCGTCTCTTTGGTGACGCTGGATGGGTCGAAGTAGGCCTTGGCGTTGTCCACGCTCAGCACGAAGGGCGGCTTGCCCTCGCGGGCGAGCATCCAGCTCATGATGAGGGCGCCGGTGCGGTGGTTGCCCTCCACGTAGAGCTGCGGCTCGCTCAGCACGTGGATGTAGGCCGCCGCCGCCCGCCGCCAGACGGTCTCGCCTTCCAGCAGCGCCAAATACTCCACTAAGGATTCGAAGCCGCCATCGCGCTTGGCATAAAAACGCTCCTCGGTGGCCGCCAACGCCGCTGCGCATTCATGGCGCAGCATGCGGTCCGTGCCGCAGATGACCAGAAAGTTGAGCTCGAGCAGGGCTTTGGAGTTGCCGAGCTGGAAGGGGTCGACGCGCTCGGCGAGTAGCTGGTCTACCTGGCGATAGCCGGCCATCATGTGCGCGATGACGGCGTCCGACAGCGGGTCGCGTCGCGTCTCCAGCCGCCGGTTGATGTGCTCGAAGTCCTGCTGCACGGCGCGCAGGGAGGCCTCGATGGCCGGCAGGTGGAGACGCGGCGCCTTCGCCATGGACTGCTGCGGATCGGAGCGAGCGGATGCGGTGGCAGGCGCCGACGGCGTGGCGGCTTGTGCCTGCGGGTGAGCCGCGGGGCGGGCGCCCCGCGGCGGCGGGATCATTGGATGGCTTCCACCTTGGCCCGGGCCAGTCGGACCATTTCCGCCGGCAGCGGAATATAACCCATCTCCTCGGCGATGGGCTGCCCCTCTGTCAGGCCCCAGAGGACAGCGCCCTTGATCGCCTCGGCCCGGGCGGCATCCGGATACTGCTCATAGAGCAGCAGCCACGTGTAGCCCACGATGGGATAGGCATCTGCCCCCGGCGGGTCCGGCACGAACACCCGCAGGTCGTCCGGCACCTCCGGCGCGGAGCCGAGCCCGGCGCTGCCCGCGGCGGCGGTGGGCTCGACGTATTCCCCTGCCTTGTTCTGCAGCGTCGCCATAGGCAGGCCCAGGCGCTTGGCGAACTGGTATTCCATGTAGCCGATGCTGCCTTCGCTCACCTTTACACGTTGGGCCACGCCCTCGTTGTAATTGACCTCCATCGCGCTGGCGGGCCAGTCGAGCTGTTTGCCGACCCCGGGACCATCTCGCCAGGCAGGAAAGGCTTCGGCAAGGTGGCTGGTGATGATGTAAGTGGTGCCGCTGCTGTCCCGGCGCACCACCGGTGTGATGCTCTTATTGGGCAGGTCGAGATCCGGATTCGTGGCGGCGATGCGCTCATCACGCCAACGCTTGATCTCGCCGCTGAAGATGCCTTCGATCGCCTCACGGGAGAGGGTCAGATTTTCGACACCCGGCAGGTTATAGGCGAGCACGACCATGCCGCCGGTCATCGGCACCATGATCGCACCGCGCTCGCCGACCTTGTCGAGATCCGCATCGGACATGGCGGCGTCACTGGCGCCGAAGTGGATCTCGGCACCGCCAAAGACCTCGCCGGCGGGGTCCTTGCCCGCCAGGAACATAGCGATGCCCTTGCCGCTGCCGACGCCCGCGTACTGGAACGTGACACCCGGCGTCTCGCCACCGTAAACCTCGATCCATTTCTCATACAGCGGCTTCGGGAACGTGGCGCCGGCGCCGCGAATAACGACGTCGGCGCCCGTCACCGCCTCCGTGGCCGTGTCGCCACCCTCGGAGCAGGCGGCGAGTGCCAGCGAGGCGCAGGCCACCAGGGCCGCACGCACAACCCATCGTACGCTTTGCATGACCTTTCCTCAGCTTGTGGTGGACGTCGACGCAGGCGGGTCAGCTGAATTCGCCGCGCACGTATTCCTTGGTGAGGTCCTGCTGCGGGTCCTCGAACACCTGCTTGGTGGGGCCCATCTCCACCAGATAGCCGGTGCGCCCGCCCTTG
>NZ_JAIFKJ010000548.1 GCF_019695415.1 Thiohalocapsa sp. | reverse complement strand
CCTGGGGCGCGCGGGGGGGCGGGCTGATGGGTATAAGAGACGGCGCCGGCGGGGGGGGGGACTCGTCGGGCGCCGCCAGCAGCGTCGCATGAGCGTAGGGCACTCGGCGCATGGGCTCGGCGGCAAAGCGCAAGGTCGCCGCCGCCGCCTCCAGATAGCGATGCTCGCCGAGCAGATGTCCGAGCCGTTGGAGCACATGGGCGGCGACACCGTTGCCCGAGGGGATGGACTCGTCACCCAGGGGCTTAGGGCGGGTGATGAGGGCCTCGTGATCCGCGGCAGTGAAGTAAAACCCGCCCCGCGCCCCGTCGAAGAACTGCGCGAGCAGCACCTCCGCCAGCGCCACGGCCCAGTCCAGGTCGCTGCGGCGCCAGCGTACCTGCAGCACCTCCAGCAACGCATCCAGCAGCAGGGCATAGTCGTCCAGATAGGCGTCCAGGTGCGCCCTTCCGTCCTTGTAGGTGGCAAGCAGCCGACCATCGCGCCAAAGCGTTGCGCGGATGAAGCCAAGGGCACGCTCGGCGGAGTCGAGCAGGTCAGGGCGGTCCAGCGTGCGCGCGGCACGGGCCATACCTTTGATCATCAGCGCGTTCCAGCTGGTGAGGATCTTCTCGTCACGGCCCGGCCGCACGCGCGTCGCCCGCGCCGCAAGGAGCTTGGTCTTTGCCGAGGCGAGCAAGGATTGCGCGTGCTCTGGCTCGAGCCCCTGCTCGGCTGCGACGTCCTCGGGCGTGCGGTACTGATGGAGGTGCCAGCGGCCCTCGAAGTTCGGCGGGCGGTCAAGGCCGTAGACCGGCGTCAACAATGCCAGCTCCTCCGAGGTCAGCAGCTCGGCGATCTCCTGCTTGTCCCACACGTAGAAGCGGCCCTCTTCGCCCTCGCTGTCGGCATCCAGGCTGCTGTAGTAACCGCCCTCGGGGCTTTGCATTTCGTTGACAGCCCAATCGGCAGTGTCGGCGGCGGCGTTGCGAAAAATCCTCTCACCTGTGATCTGCCAGGCGTCGCAGCAGAGGGCCAGCAGCGGGCCGTTGTCGTACAGCATCTTCTCGAAGTGCGGGATCATCCAGTGATCATCCACGCTGTAGCGGCAGAAGCCGCCGGCGAGCTGGTCGTTCATGCCGCCGCGCACCATGCGCTCCAGGGTGAAACGCGCCATGTGCAGGGCCTGTGTGTCCGCCTCGCCACCCGCCGCCGTCGCCGCCCAGTGCCGGAACAGGAGCTCGAGGTTAGTGGGGTGCGGGAACTTGGGCGCTGAGCCGAAGCCGCCGTGCTCGGCGTCGAAGCTGGCGGCCAGTTGCCGGCGGGCGCCTTCCAGCGGCGCTGTGTCCGGCACGGCCGTATCCGCCTCTGGCTCCAGTGATGCCAGCGCTTCCATCAAGGAGTCGTTCTGCTGGCGGATGGCGTCGCCCTGCTCACGGTAAGCCCGCTCGATGCTGCCGAGCAGCTGCGCGAAGGCGGGCAGCCCATGGCGCTGCTCCTTCGGAAAGTAGGTGCCGGCAAAGAAGGGCTTTTGATCATCCGGCGTCAAGAACACCGTGAGCGGCCAACCGCCAGGGCGCCGAGCAAGCAGCTGATGCGCCGTCTGGTAGATGCGATCCAGGTCCGGGCGCTCTTCGCGATCCACCTTGATGTTGACGAAGAGCCGATTCATGAGCTCGGCGGTCGCCGCGTCCTCGAAGGACTCGTGCGCCATCACGTGGCACCAGTGGCAGGCGGAATAGCCGATGGAGAGGAGGATCGGCTTATCTTGCTGTCGAGCGAGCGCCAGCGCCTCCTCGCACCAGGGCCACCAGTCCACCGGATTCTCGGCGTGCTGTTGCAGGTAAGGGCTGGTGGTCTCGGCGAGTCGGTTGCGGGGGGCGACGGACATGGCGCGGGCTCGTGCTGGCAGCTGCTGGGCCCCAGAGCATGACGGCAGAGAACGCGCTTTTCCAACCCGCAGATGGTGACGAGCTCGCTGGCGCTGCAGGCGCAGAACACGGAATAAGGTAGTGCACGCCTGTCAGGCGTGCACCCGATCAGCGATGGGGGCGCAGCCGGCGAACATGCGAGCACACCCGACCCGGCCTGATAAGCTCATGGAGTTCTGCGGCGGCGCGCAGACGCCAGTCGCGGCGACCCCTGCAACCGTCAGGCGTCCCCATCCAGAGACGGCCGCTGCTGACGACGGCCCAGATTGCACTGCACTGTGACCTTGAGCGCCCCGCAGGTGTCACCCTTGGTGATGAACGGCATTCCGACCTCGCCGCCGAGACTGATCCCAAACTGCAGCGTCACCCGCTCGATGTCTGCATCCACCTCCTTAAGGCCGGCGACGCTCGCATCGACGAACCCCCGCAGCGTTTCCTGCACCCGAGTCAGGTCGGCCCGCAGCGAGGCCTCGCGACTCGCACGCTGATAGCCCATAGCGCTCATCGCAGAGCGCGGCACTGAGACCTCGTCATCCGTCTCCACCAGCACGGTGCGGCCCGCACCGAGATCCAATTCGATCAGTGTTGCCATATCACAGCAGTCGATTGCCAGCTCTTGGTGCGCGGGAGTGTAACTGATGCGATCGAGTACGCGTGCCCCGAAGCACCGGATACGCACAGCGCCTTGACCGGCGGCTCGGCGGGCCAGCGATGGGCAGACGCATGCGCACTGTATTGATCCGCGACAAGCGCTGCGCAAGGAGTTGGCGCTGCCTTGCGCGATGTCAGCGCAAGGTCAGCACAGAATGACTGATGCTCAAGGCTCAGCGCCGCGGCTCGGCAGCCCCGTCGAGTCGGCGTGTCTGGAGAGCAACGCATGCGAGCCCGCCCAACTCCGTCTTTGCGACACGCGCCGCGAGCCTGGCTCACCGCCGTTCGTGACCGGTTCCTGGCGATGCTGCTGCCCCTATGCACTGCCGCCCTCGCGCCAGCCGCCTGGGCGGATGCCGGCGGCTGGCCGACGCCGCCGGCCACCGCCGAGCCGCCGCCCCAAGTCTCCGGGCCGCTCCAAGGCGGCACCGCGGACCACACCAAGTTTGACGAATTAAAGGGCCCATTCGCCAACGGCTCGGAGGTGACCGAGGCCTGCCTCGGCTGCCACACCGAGACCGGCAAGCACTTCATGCGGAACATCCACTGGACCTGGTCCTACACGGACCCGAGCACGGGGCAGCAGCTGGGCAAGAAGTATCTGATCAACAACTTCTGCACCAACGCCCGCGGGAATGAGGGCATGTGCGCCCAGTGCCACGCAGGCTACGGCTGGAAGGACGAGTCTTTCGACTTCACGGACGAAACCAAGATCGACTGCCTGGTCTGCCACGAGACCACCGGCACCTACTACAAAACGCCCAACTCCGAGGGCAGCCCAGCGTGCAGCGTGATGTTCGAGGGCAAGCCGCCCATTGACTATGCCGCGGTGGCGCAGAGCGTGGACCTGCCGCAGCGAGCCAACTGCGGCAGCTGCCACTTCATGGGCGGCGGCGGCGACAACGTCAAGCACGGCGACCTGTCCTCCGCGCTGAAGCAGCCGCCGCGCACGCTGGATGTGCACATGGGCGTGGACGGGCTGAACTTTGCCTGCACCGCCTGCCATGTCACCACCAGGCATATCTGGGCGGGCAGCCGCTACAACGTGGTGGCGAAAGACACCCAGGGCACTGGGCTGCCGGGGCAGCGCACGGACGTTGCCACCTGCGAGTCCTGTCACGGGCTGTCGCCGCATCCGGTGGACTCGCTGGCCGGCTTCAAGCTCAACGACCATGTGCAGAGCGTCGCCTGTCAGACCTGTCACATCCCGGAATTCGCCCGCGGCGGCGTGGCCACCATCGTCGACTGGGACTGGCGCACCGCCGGCAAGACCCGCGACGGCGAAGGCTTTCACGAGGAGGGCTACATCCAGGGCAACGGCGAGCACCGCTACACCTACAAGTCTATCAAGGGCGATTTCACCTACGACGAGAATATCGTCCCCGAGTACGCATGGTTCGACGGCCAGATGGTCTACACCACCATCGACACCGCGTTCGACCCCAATGCGGAGGTCATCGAGATCAACGGCTTCACGGGCTCGCGGGAGGACGGGCGCTCGCGCATCTGGCCCTTCAAGCGCATGCACACCTGGCAGCCCTACGACAAAGGCCACGGCACCCTGGTCTACACCCACCTGTGGGGCGAGGACGACGCCGCCTACTGGGGCAACTACGACATGGCCGCCGCCATTGAGAAGGGCATGGCGGACTTCGGCCTGGACTACTCGGGCGAGTACGGCTTCATCGAGACCCTGTCCTGGTGGCCCATCACCCACATGGTGGCGCCCAAGGCGCAGGCCCTCGGCTGCGGCGACTGCCACACGCCCAACAACAGCCGGCTGGCGTCGGTGGAGGGCATTTACCTGCCGGGGCGTGATCGCAACCCCTGGCTGGATACCATCGGCACCATCCTAGTGTTCGGCACCCTGGCCGGCATCCTGGTGCACGCCCTGGTCCGCATCTTCTCGAAGCCCAAGGAGGCGCAGCACTGATGGCCCTGCACCGCGTCAAGATCTTCAGCCTGTTCGAGCGCTTCTGGCACTGGTCGCAGATGCTGCTCATCGTGGTCCTGCTCATCACCGGCTTCGGGCTGCACGGCTTCCACGGGCTGTTCAGCTTCGAAGACGCTGTGACCCTGCACACGGGCGCCGCGCTGACCCTACTGGTGCTCTGGGCCTTTGGCACCTTCTGGCTCTTCACCACCCGCAGCTGGCGGCACTTCATCCCCACCATCCATGGCATGTGGGGTGTGCTGCGCTACTACAGCTTCGGCATCTTCAAGGGGGAGCGGCATCCTTACCGCAAGGCCTACTGGCGCAAGCACAACCCGCTGCAGGCGTTGGCCTACACCATGCTCAAGCTGGTGCTCTTCCCGGCCATCTGGATCACCGGGCTGATCTATCTCTTCTACTTCGCCTGGCGCGACCTGCCGGATGCCACGACTTACCTCACCGGCGTCGCGCTGATACACACTGCCGCCGCCTTCGCCATCCTCGCCTTCGTCTTCATCCATGTCTACATGCTCACCACGGGGCACTCCTTCCGCGACCACGTGATGCCCATGATCACCGGCTTCGACGAGGTGGACCTGACCCCGGAGGAAGAGGCCTACCTGCGCAAGGATCAGCCGGAGGATATTCGTTAGACCCTCACCTTCGGCACCTGCGCAACGCGCGCACCGAAGAGAACGACCGCCGTCTGACAGTGCAGGTCGGCGATGGTGTCACTTTCCTCCTGGCTCCCAGGCTGCCCGGCGCCCGGTCTCCGGATCAGCTGTCCGGCGGCGCCTGCTCTTCGGGGTCCAGTCCGAGCGCCCGCAGCCTCCCCGCAAGCTCCTCGGCGCGGTGGCGGTCCGGCTCGGCCTCGCGCTCGGCGGCCAGGGCACGAAAGCGCTCGGCCTCGGCGCGTAGCCGCTCGCTCTCGGCGCGCTCGCGGTCGGCGCGCCAACCGGCCAGCACGAACTCGGCATAGACCGGATCATCGCGCAGGGCCTCGTCGGCGGGTTGAGCGAGCAGGTCGGCGAGCCGGAAGCGAAAGCCCGGCAGCACCCGCGGAAGCTGGATGCGTCGGCCAACCACCTCACAAATCAGTTTACACATATGGCGTAAGCCATTATAAAAAAGCCAGTCGCATGCATGACAACGTGCTCCGCGCCCAAGGACAGCACTGCAGTTCAACCCGCTGTCGGAGAGCGACGGGGTCGCCGATCGGACCCCGCGCTCATGCGAGCCTCGCCGCCACCACAAGAGGTGACCGAGCCATGCGCAGATTGCTGCTGATCGCCCTGTCGGCGGGCATCGCTGGCGCCACGCCGCCCGGCGGGCAGGAAACACCCGGCGGCGCGGGCTCGCCCAGGGTCGCCGGCGCCGCGCAGGGGGTCGCAACCGCGTCCATCTCCGCCGAGCCTGGCGGCCCGATCGCCGAGCCCTTCGCACTGCTCGGTGAGACCATCTCGCCCGGCGCCACCCGCAGGCTCGCCTGGGCCGGCACCGAACAGTTCGAGGGGGTGAGCATAGACACCCCGGTACTCGTCGCGCACGGCGCGGACCCGGGTCCGGTTCTCTGCCTCACGGCCGCGGTGCATGGCGACGAGCTGAACGGCATCGAGATCGTCCGCCGCGTGCTCGGTCATATGGAGCCCGGGGCGCTGAACGGCACCGTCGTCGGCGTGCCCATCGTCAACATCCAGGCCTTCAGAGACGGCAGCCGTTACCTGCCGGACCGCCGCGACCTCAACCGCCACTTCCCGGGCTCGCCCGGCGGCTCGGCGGCCTCGCGCATCGCCCATTCATTGTTCACCGAGGTGGTCCAGCACTGCGATGCGCTGGTGGATCTGCACACGGGCTCCTTCGAGCGCATCAATCTGCCGCAGCTGCGGGCCGACCTGAGCCATGCAGGCGTCGCCGCGCTCGCCCGCGGCTTCGGCGCCACCGTGGTCGTCAACAGCCAGCCCCGGGAGGGCACGCTGCGCGCTGCCGCGACCCAGGCTGGCATTCCCACCGTCACCTTCGAGGCCGGCGGGCCGGCGCAGCTCGAGCCCGATCAAATTGCGCATGGCGTACGCGGCGTCCATGCCCTACTGAACACCCTCGGCATGGTCGCGCAGACGCGGCCGTGGACGGACCGCGAAGCGACCTATGTCGACTCGTCCTGGGTGCGCGCCGATCGCGGCGGGATCCTGATGTCTGCGGTGGAGCTCGGCAAAGAGGTCCGGGAAGGCGACGTCCTCGGCCGCCTGATCGACCCCATCACCAATAAGACGACCCCCATCCACTCCCCCAGCGACGGCCGCGTCATCGGCATGGCCCGCAACCAGGTCCTGATGCCGGGCTTCGCTGCCTACCATCTGGGCCAGCAGGGCCAGATCCCGGACGATCGGCTGGCCCCACCCATGCCGGACAGCACGTTCTCGGACACCTCGGAGTGACGGGTTGGCCACGGCCGTCATCGCATGGCGGGCACCGGCTCGGCCAGTTGCAGGTCGATGAGCCGGACGAGGGCATACTTGCCGATGCGGACCTGTTCCGTCGCAGTGCTGCGGAAGTCAGCAGTCAGGAAGGCCTACACAGACGGCTTCCGCTCAACGGCCGGCGGTTGGACAATGCACAGATCCGAAACCAGCCGGAAACAGCGCCATGCAAGATCGAGCGGCCGCGAAACCCAAGTCAGCCACCCCGCTCAAGCGCAGCGGCATCGCGCGCCCGATGCGGCCCGCAACGCTCCCCGTGCGCTTGCGGAGCCTGACCTTCGTGATCCTGTCCGGTCTGCTCGCGGTGCTGCACGCGCCGCTGGTGTTCCTGACCGCCCCCTTTCTGAGCTTCGAGCAGCGCTACCGCTTCGTCAACATCTGGAGCGTGGTGATCATGTGGCTGCTCCGGCACCTGAACGGCGTGCGCATCGAAGTCCATGGGCGCGAGCATATCCCACAGGACCGCGGGGTGGTGGTCATGTCCAACCATCAGAGTCCCTGGGAGACCTTCTACCTTCAGCTCTTGGTCTCGCCGCAGGCTACGATCTTGAAAAAGGAGCTGCTCTGGATCCCCTTCTTCGGCTGGGGGCTTGCGCTGTTGCGACCCATCGCCATCGATCGGGCCGCCGGCTCACAGGCGCTGAAAACGATCCTACGCGAGGGCGCCGCACGGCTCGCCGACGGTATCAGCGTAACCATCTTTCCGGAGGGCACCCGGCAGCCGCCCGGCACCATCGGGCACTTCAACTCCGGCGGGGCTATGCTCGCGACGCGCTCCGGCGCGGACGTGCTGCCGGTGGCGCACAACAGCGGCGACTGCTGGCCCGCCCGCTCTGTCATGCGCTATCCGGGCAGGATTCGGCTGGTGATCGGGGAGCCCATCTCCTCCAAGGGCAAGTCGGCCAAAGCACTGACCGCGGAGGTGGAGCAATGGATCCAGGCACATTACCCGGGCCCGTTATCCGGGGCAGGGGGTGGCGTCGGCCGGGTGAGCTGAGACGCCCGGGTGCCGGCCGCTATCAGGTGTCGGCGTTCAGTTCTCGAAGGTATTGCACGCGGCCAGGGTGCCGTCCTTCACCCCGCGGGCGAACCACGTCACCCGCTGTTTCGAGGTGCCGTGGGTGAAGGTGTGGGGGATCGCAAAGCCCTGAGCCTGCTTCTGCAACCGGTCGTCGCCGATAGCGGCGGCGGCCGTCAGGGCCTCTTCCAGATCGCCCGGCTCCAGCATGGCGAACTGCCGCTGGGCGTGGTTCGCCCAGACGCCAGCGTAGCAGTCGGCCTGGAGCTCGAGGCCGACCTGGAGTTGGTTCTTCTGCGCATCCCCGCGCAGGCGTTGCTGCGCGCGCTGGACCTCGTTCAGGGTGCCGGCCAGATTCTGGACGTGGTGGCCGATTTCGTGGGCGAGCACATAGGCTTGTGCGAAATCGCCACCGGCGCCCTGCTCGCGGCGCAGGTCCTCGAAGAAGCCGAGGTCGACATAGACCTTCTGGTCCACCGGGCAGTAGAAGGGCCCCATGCGGGAGTCGGCCTTGCCACAGCCGCTGGTGGTCGCACCCCGGTAGAGCACCAGTGTCGGCGGCGGATAGCGCAGCCCGGCATCGGCGAAAACGTCTGCCCAGACTTCCTCGGTGTCGGCGAGCACGGTCTTGACGAAGGCCGCGAGCTCGTCCTCCTGCGCGCTGCTGGTCGCTGCGTAGCGATCGCCGCCGGTGAGCGAGCCCGGGTTCAGTGAGCTGCCGAGCCAGATGAAGGCGCCGACGGCGAGAATGGCCAGGCCGGCCTTCGAGCGCAGCAGGCGTTTGACCAGGGGCCAGAGGAACAAGATGGTCCCAAGCGACGGCAGACGGGCGGACCCCATAGGACTCGCGCCGGTCTGGGCACGCCGATCATCGACGTTCGTACTTTGCCTACGATCACGCCATCTCATCGGCTTCTTGGAAATCAGTCGTGGGAGGGCCGCGGAGCGGGACTACCGTGGTCGCCCGTCGGGAGACCACCGCACCACCGGCGCCGCTCAGCCAGCGGCCGTCTTGAGCGGCGCTTCGTCAGTCTGCTGGGCCTCCAGCTCCGCCCGGTACGCCGCATTGACGCGGTCGCGGAGCTCCTTGCCGGGCTTGAAGTGGGGCACGTACTTACCGGCCAGCGCGACGGAATCACCGGTCTTGGGGTTGCGGCCGATCCGCGGCGGACGGTAATGGAGTGAGAAGCTGCCGAAGCCGCGAATCTCGATGCGCTCGCCGGTGGCGAGGGCGGCGCTCATCTGCTCGAGGATGCAGCGCACGGCGAGCTCGACGTCCTTACAGGCGAGATGGCTTTGCTGTTCGGCCAGGATCTCGATGAGCTCGGATTTCATCATGATGGATCACCCCAAAAAGCTGGGCAGGTTCCTTAGAAAACGCCGGATTTTTGGCCAGGATGGCCAATCGATCGACATCTCCTCAGTTGCCGCCCGCTGTCGTGTCAGACGGCAACCATTCTGCGCTGGAGACTGCGCCGGACCGTGCGATTGGACGACGGGCCGGCGCTGACGCTCAGTCCTCCTTCGCGGCCTCCTCCATCTGCTGCTTGAGGATGTCGCCGAGGGTCGCCGTGCCGGCCTGGGCCTCGCGGGCATAGCCCTTGATGGCGGCCTGCTCGTCGGCCATATCCTTCGCCTTCACGGACAGGGAGATGGTGCGGTTCTTGCGGTCTACGCCCATGAACTTGGCTTCGATCTCCTCGCCCTGCTTGAGCACTTGGCGGGCGTCCTCGACGCGGTCGCGGGAGATCTCGGAGGCGCGCAGGTAGCCTTCCACCCCATCGCCCAGATCCACAACGGCACCCTTGGCGTCCACCTCGGTAATTGTGCCCTTGACAATACTGCCCTTCTCGTTCAGCGCGACGAAGCTGGAGAACGGATCCTTGTCCAGTTGCTTGACGCCGAGGGAAATACGCTCGCGCTCCGGGTCCACCGACAGCACCACGGTCTCCACCTCGTCGCCCTTTTTGAAGCGGCGCAGGGCCTCCTCGCCGGACTCGTCCCAAGAGATGTCGGACAGGTGCACCAGGCCGTCGATGCCGCCGTCCAGGCCGATGAAAATGCCGAAGTCAGTGATGGACTTGATCTGGCCGCTGACCCGGTCGCCCTTCTTATAGGTTGCCGAGAACTCGTCCCAGGGGTTGGACTGGCACTGCTTGATGCCGAGCGAGATGCGGCGGCGCTCCTCGTCGATGTCGAGGATCATGACCTCCACTTCGTCGCCGAGGGCAACCACCTTGGACGGATGCACGTTCTTGTTGGTCCAGTCCATCTCGGAGACGTGCACCAGGCCCTCGACGCCCTCTTCGATCTCCACGAAGCAGCCGTAGTCGGCAATGTTGGTCACCTTGCCGAAGACGCGGGTGCCCTCGGGATAGCGCCGGGAGATGTTGACCCACGGGTCCTCGCCCATCTGCTTGAGGCCGAGGGAGACGCGCTGGCGCTCGCGGTCGAACTTGAGCACCTTGACCATGACTTCCTGGCCGATCTCGACCACCTCGGACGGGTGCTTGACCCGGCGCCAGGCCATGTCGGTGATGTGCAGCAGGCCGTCGATGCCGCCCAGGTCCAGGAAGGCGCCATAGTCGGTGAGGTTCTTGACCACACCGTTGAGCTCGAGACCTTCCTCGAGCTTCTCCAACAAGGCCTCGCGCTCGGCGCTGTATTCTTCCTCGACGACGGCGCGGCGGGAGACGACGACGTTGTTGCGCCGGCGGTCCAGCTTGATGACCTTGAACTCCAGGTCCTTGCCTTCGAGGTAGGTGGTGTCCCGCACCGGACGGACATCCACCAGCGACCCCGGCAGGAAGGCGCGGACATTGCCGAGCTCGACGGTGAAGCCGCCCTTGACCTTGCCGTTGATCATGCCGGTGACGGTTTCGCCGTCTTCGAAGGCCTTCTCCAACTGGTCCCAGGCGGCGAAGCGCTTCGCCTTCTCGCGTGAGAGCCGGGTGGTGCCGAAGCCGTCCTCGACGGCATCCAGGGCCACCTCCACGTCGTCACCGACGGCCACCTCCAGGTCGCCTTCCGGCGAGATGAACTGGTTGCGAGGGATGATGCCCTCGGTCTTCAGGCCGGCATTGACGATAACCACGTCTGGCGTGATGTCCACCACCTGGCCGGTGATCACGGTGCCCGGCTGGAGCTGGGTATTGGTAAGGCTCTCTTCGAAGAGTTCGGCAAAGCTTTCGGTCATGAGGTCGGGTTTTCCTGGCCGGACGGGTGACTCGTTACGCCTTAGCAGCGCGCGCTGCGGGGGCGGCGTCGTGACGGCTGGGCCTGCGGCTCAGCGGCCGCGCCCTTGCGTCACCGAGCATACTGCCCGGCCTGTTCCTGTGCTGATGCATGGGTGAATGACAAGCCGGCGGTATAGCGCCGACAACTTAAGGAAGCGCCGATTTATTGGCGCTTCCCGTGTGGGGCAGGATGCCCCGCCATTTTC